>JAKAMS010000041.1:8165-12106 GCA_021812745.1 Bacteroidota bacterium
CCGTCAACCGGTTTTGCCAAAAACTCCTGCGCACCGGCTTCGAAAGAACTGTTTCTTTCTTTTGTAGTATTAAATGCGGTAAGTACAAAAACAGGTGTGTTTTTATATTTTTCCATCTGCTTAAGTTCGCGGGTTAAATCAATTCCATCTTTACTGTCTTTTAATGAGATGTCCATCAAGACTAAATCGAAATCTATGGAATTAATTATGTTGTAGAATGTATTGACACTGCCGCAAGTGTGAACTTCAAATTGTTTGGAGAGAAAATATTTTAAAAAATCTTGTGCTAATTCTTCGTCGTCTACCACTAATACTTTATATCTTTTTTCCATAACATCAAACATAGATAAAAAAACTGAGTAGAGAAAAAATATTTATTTAGCTACTTCAACTAAAATCTTATCTGCAACTTTGTTCAATACTTCGGCTGAATCGTAAAATTTAGTGTTAATGCGTTCACGAATTTCTTCTAACCTTGCAGGACTAAGATCAACCTTTGCCATATCTCGTGCTTCGGAAGAAATGACAATTTTATCTTTTGCTTCCTGATTTTGGGCCTCTTCAGGCTTGTTGTTCTTTGTCTGATTAACAAAGAGCGGATTGTTTGAAACGCCTCGGATTTCCATTTAATACCTCAAATAATTGGTAATCTTTTTCTTGCTCATATAGCTTAAAAGCTCTTTTTCAAGCTTTTTCTCTTCGCGGGTAAATATCCCTATTATATTATCGAACTTTCTTTCAATTAGTTTAGCCCTCTGAAATAAATCAGTTTCATATATTTGCAATCTTTCAATGCCAAATTCGCTTATTAATTCCCCGCGTAACTGATGCACTTCTTTTATCCCGCTAACTATTGATGGGAATAATGTATCAAAAGACTCAAAATTTAGCAAATCTAGATTAGTGGATAATTTATCCAGTAAATTTTTGATTGTGTTAGCTTTTTTATCTATTGCACTCATTGGCTAAAGAAACTCGAATTAGTTGTAAGATAAGTCTGCAAATTTAATAGGTCTGAAAGTTGAATCTGCATTTTTAAATATTGATTTCGTAAAGAGGTCGCGTTTTTATCAATTCTTGTCTGTGCCGATGTCATATTGTCATTTAGAGCAGTAATGGAAGTATCAAAACTTGTTTGTGCTTTTGTAAGATAACCGTTTGTTCCAACATATGGAGTTAATCTACTATATAATGTTGTGGCAATTCCATTTGTTGAATTAAATAATGCTATAACTTGAGCATTGTTATTTGAAATTGCGCTTTCAAGCTGAGTTGAATTGGAAATGCTTAGTCCGGAAGAGATATCAAATGAAATTCCTAATTTAGATAGTGAGTTAATTTCAGTGCTTGAAATTCCGCTAACCGTTCCATACGAAATTGAATTTAGAATGCTTAGTAATGAGGAAGTATTCGAATCACCGAGGAATATCCCACGGCCGGTCTTAGTCGTAGATGACTGACTTTTAATATTAGTATATACATCGTTAAATTTAGTTATAAAATCCTGAATCTTAGCTTTTACACTTGTTACATCATTGCTTACCGTTAAACTTGCTGTAGGATCTGTCCCCTGCATTACAGATTTGAGAGAAATTGTCCCGCCTGTTATAAGATCCGTAATTGTATTTGAGTTTCTTTCAAGACTTAAGCTGTTGAATGTAAATTTTGAATTTAACGCCGATGTTGCATAAACATACCCGGCTGTATCTAAGCCGGCATTTTGAACGAATGTTGTTCGTGTGGCGCCAAGATTCAAACCAACCGATGTAAGAGCGCTTGATCCGCCGTTATCAGTAAGTGAAAGAATTCTGTTATCGTAACCAGATAGATTTGAAGTTAAAGATAACTGAGAAGTAGTGGACGTGGGGGAAAAAGTAGAAGCCGTTACTAGACCTGACGCTCCTTTTAATTTTGTAGTCGCAATGCCCAGTTCGGCAACTAGCGTACCGGTATCACTACCAATAGTAATATATTTAGAAGGATCTGTAACTGTTATTTGCAACTGTGAATTAGAACCGTTTACAATTTTCGCGGCAGAAACCCCGCTAAGATTATTTATTTGAGTAACAATACTATCCATCACATTACTATACGTGTCTGCAGTATAATTAATTGTTGTTATTGTTCCGTTAAGATTAAGAGCAAACGAACCGGAACTGAGAGTACTACCCGGAAGAGAATTTGATGTAACGACTGCTTGATTTGTGTTGATTGCCGATTGAATCTTTGTCATCACACTTTGATTCGAAATAGTTCCGGCTGTAAAATCACCCGCTGCAAATGTAACAGCAACATTACTTGTGTATGACCCGCCTAAACCGTCTCCTGCAGTTAATACAAAATTATGAGTCCCCGCTGCTATGATGGTTGAATTAGCAGTTGATGATGTAGGATCTTGTGATAAAACTAAATCGCTCTGAGCAAGCTGATTAACGCGGATAGAAGATGAACCGGCAGTTGCTGTACTCAGCGCTGTTATATCTACAAAGCTGCTATTTGATGATACTCCTTTTTTTGCAGCTAACGACGAGGAAGAGCCCGGTTGAGTTAAATCGTATAAAATAGAATTGAGAGAACTTAATTTACCGCTTAAGACTGAATAAGCTGTATTAAGATTTTGATAATAATTTTTTTTCGTATTTAGCGGAGTTAGTAATTTGTTTTGCTGACTAACCTGGAAAGCATTGACTAGACTATTTATTCCCGAAGTTGTTAGTAAATCGTATGCCATAACTATCCTCTACTTTGAAGAGCAACACTCCATGTGTTTCTTAAATCTGTTAATATTATCTCAACTTCTCTAAATTTCTTCTTTCTCATTTGTTCTTGGCAATATTGATATAATTTAAGGAGTCCAACTGAAATCTCTTTAGCAGCTTCGTTCTCAAAATTTAATGATGTAATTAGAACCTGGAGTGCTTCATTGGTTTTCAACATTTCTTGACGTCTGCAGTTTAAAATTGCAAAATCGTAAACCTTCATTATTAATTGTTCGGGTGAGGCGCCTTGAATATCATTTGTTAAGTACTGATTTAATCTTCTATTTGTTGTTGAAGATGCTAAACTGTTCATAAGATCAAACCTTCATTAATTAAAAAAGCCCCTCCCGCAATTGCGGGAGGGTTATGGAAATCTCAATTAACGGAAAAGTGATAGGAGTTGCTGTGGAGCTGAGTTCATTTGCGACAGCATTGCAGTTGCAATCTGACCGCCAATTTGCCCCTTAGTTGCATTTAACTGTTCCGCAGCCATATCAGCATCAAAAATATTGCTTATTGTTGCAGTGTTGTTAGCAATTGCTGAAGTCAAGTAATCTGCTCTGGAATCAAGTGTTTGTGTTAAGTTACCAATTCTTCCAAGAGCGCTACGAACGTTTGCAGCAACTGTAGTTGTGTCAAATGCAATAACTGTAGCATCACCTGTGCTTTGCAAGTTTGTTGTGCCTACTGCTGTAGCAAGAGTTGATGAATTCAAGTTTGAAGCACTTGCGAAATCAACGGTGAATGCAGCTCCGCTAACGTTAAACGTTGGGCTAGAAATAGCAGTTGAACCATCTGTGCTTGCTAACAATTGTGCACCGTTAATGTTGGTGTTTGCTAAAATTGAACTGATTTCTGAAGCAAGTGTACGGATATCTTTAGCAATACTTGCTTGAGATTTCAATGGATCAGCCGCATCAATTTGTTTACCAACAATTTGATTTAACTTATCGGTAATTTGTTGAAGAGCAGATTCCGCTGTTGACAAATAGTTCTTAGCTGAAGAAATATTGTTCAACTGAGCTTTTTGCTGTAAAGTCTGAGCTTCAATTTGTTTTCCAACTGTATAACCAGATGTATCGTCTGCTACACTGTTGATTTTCTTCATTGTGGCTAAACGAAGCTGTGCTTTTTCTGTTCCAGCATTAACTTTTGCTAATGCGTTGTACGCTTGCAAAGCGC
>JAKAMS010000469.1 GCA_021812745.1 Bacteroidota bacterium
AGTATAAAAAATGGTGGAAAGTTATAAAGGTCAAAGACATAAGATAGTTACACCTATATTATGAATAAACCTACGTAATTCGTATTAAGATATGTGAGATAGCACTATTATTTTGATTAATGATACAAACATCTATGAACATTTGCAATCGAATAAATTGATGTAAGACACTATCTCTTACCGGAGTATAGCCCGCCGGATTTAGTGATTTTAATATCTTGAAGTTCCGAAGCTTTGATACGGATTTCAAAATGAAAACCGCTGTAACGCCCCAACGGATTCCATGTGAAATTCATCTCCCAGCAATGAAGATCGCGGTAGATTGTAATCTGCGGTGCTGAAATTTCTTTACGGTCAAAATCATAACTGCCGCGTAAAGTAAATTTCCAATTCTTTGTTAAACTGAATCCCAGGTCGGCATTAAGATTTGAAGACTTAAACGACTGATCTGGCAACGGTTTGGAAAAATTATAATTGTAACTCAAGCTCAAATTCCACGGTATAGATAGATCGGGCGATTGGCTGTCATCATACAACGCAGAATAATCTTTCTTATTGAACGTTGTATAATTTTCCTTTATGTCCTGATTCTGCTCTACTCTTACTTCTTTGCTTTTTATTTTATCTCCGGTAAGAGTTGTTGATACGGAAAAATTAAAGTTAGTCAAGCGGAATAAACCTTTCCCTTTTGATGCAAGAAACTGATTTACCCTCTGACCATCTTTGAAATCGTAAAAGGTATATGATGACGAACCTGAAAAACTCAAAAGTTCTCCAATTTGAGTCCGGTAACCCAGATTCAAATCCGAAAGCTTCATGCTATCTGCTGCGAAATTGTAACCGACACTCGCGTTCAAATTTAGAAGTTGAATTTTCTTCTGCTCTTTTGTTGTGTCGTTAGGACTTTTAGCCATCTTCATTTCAAAAACATTACCGAGAGAAAAATTTAGAGCCTGGCTCTCTCCGGAGGCAGCTCCTCCAAAAATTTCCCTTCCGAATTTATCATACCGTACAACTTTTCCGTCCGGCTGTGTATATGAATCGTAATATCCCCATTTGTCACTTGCGAAGTTCGGAGTGTAAACATAAGAGACAGAAGGCATAAGTGTGTGCCTGAAAGATTCAATTCCAAACAGATTTGGGTTCATTATTCCGTAAAGTTTTGTTGATGCCGAAGCACTCAAATTAAATGTGCGCACAAAATTTAATTCGTTTATGGAGGACGTGACCAATGAGTCCTTGGTTGTCTTGATACCGGTTTTAGGGTCTATAATCTCGAATGTTTTGTATTCTTGTTTTAAGCGTTTGTTATACCATTTTTCTACGTAGTTAATGCTCGGCGAAAAATTAAAGTAACCAACTTTTGGAGAAGCACTTAGAGCTATATTATGCTGAACACCGCCGTGAATATCCAAATTTCCGCCAACAGTTCTTCTGCTATTAGAGAATTGACCGGAATAGGTGTAACCGATCATTTCATACCATTTCTGATCGAGTGCGGATTCAACATTTTTTCTTTTAAACGGATAAGTAATTGACTTGGAAAAATTAATATTCGGCAAAGATTCTGTTAAATCGCCGGTAGAAATATTCTGAGTCCGGCTGTAATTGATTGACATACTAGCGCCAGATTCATCCCACACTTTACTGAATGTAGCATTTGAAGTTATGTTCTGAGATAGAAGATCGTTATAGCTGATACTGTTATTAGCTAAATAATTAGATGAAATAAATTGCAGATTAACATCAAGACGCATTGTTGGATTTATCTGCTGGTTATGATACCAAGATAAATTCCAATCTTTCTGTTCACTTCCTTGCGAGTTATACGGATCAACGCGAACTACTTTTGAATATCCGGCATTTATAGAACCGGAAAAATTATATCTCTCGTTATAACGGAATCTTGAACGTGCGCCCCAACCGCCTTTAAAATAATAATCTCCGTTAAGAGCCAAATCCATATAATCATTCATTGCAAAGAAATATCCAAAGTTGCTAAAATACTGCCCGCGGTCTGCCGCTTGTCCGTAGGTTGGAATTATTAGTCCTGATCTTCTGCCGGTCTCATTTGGAAAAACCGCAAACGGTAAAGGAATTGGAAACGGAACACCTCCTATATACATGAAAATCCATCGCGCAATCATTTTATCTTTTTGGATGACCTTCATTTCACTTGCCGCAAAATATGTATGTGGTGTATCGTTGTCGCAAGTTGTAAAAGTACCGTTCTTGATGAAGAAAGTATTTTTATCAACCTTCTTTACATCTTCTCCCGCGTAATTTTGCCCCTTGTTTCTATTTTTTGCGAGATATATAAATCCGCGCTGACTCTTAAAATTATATTTTATATTCTCGCCTTCATAAGTATCGTTCCCTTCGGTAAGCTGAGGAGCTTCTTTGAGTTTTACTTTTGCAGTGTCGGAAGTATCCGCAATACCGAATGCTTCAAGATCATTGGTTTTGTAATCAACAAATATCTTTCCGCTCTTTAACTCTGTAGTTTTATATTTGAGATCGCCGGAACCATATAGATACATCTTCTTGCGGGGAATATCGAAGATCAGAGAGTCTGCCGAACTTGAGAACACAACAGCATCAACATCATATTTTTTTTGAGATTTTGTTGTATCGGAATTTGAGAGAGAATCTTTTACAGTAGTGTTAAGCGAGTCGGATTTTTTATATAAAACAGAGTCCTTCGTTTGTGCAAACAAAGAAGTGAAAGACAAAATTAATATGAGAGAGA
>JAKAMS010000042.1 GCA_021812745.1 Bacteroidota bacterium
GGTTCTGAAGCCGGAATTACAGCTTTGCAAATGGATATCAAGATTCAAGGAATCTCTTACGAGATTATGGAGAAAGCTCTTGCTCAAGCAAAAGAAGGTCGTTTTCATATTTTGAAAATTATGAATGAAGCAATTTCTACGGCAAGACCGAACATTTCTAACTATGCGCCAAGAATCTATACAACCAAAATTCCAACTGATAAAATTGGAACTGTAATTGGTCCTGGCGGAAAAGTAATTCAGAAAATGCAAAAAGATTTCTCTGTTGATATTAACATCGAAGAAGATGGAACAGTAAGCATTGCGGGTCAAGATGCGGCTCTTGCCAAAGCGGCAAAAGAGTATATCAAACTTCTTGTCTCTGAGCCTGAAGTTGGTAAAAATTATACCGGCAAAATTATGAAGATAACAGATTTCGGTGCGTTTGTTGAAATCTTTCCGGGAACACAAGGACTTCTTCATATCTCTCAGGTTGATACAAAGCGGATAGCTAAAGTAACAGATGTTCTTAAAGAAGGAGAAGTTGTTAAAGTTAAGTTGATTGCTATTGAAGGAGGGAAATTATCTCTTTCAAGAAAAGCACTGATGAATGAAACACCTGCTGCAGAAGATGCTGAGGAAAAAGAATAAATTATTCTAATGATGGAAGGGTCTTATGACCCTTCCGGATTTTTTATGAAATTGTCTCAAAAATAATTTTTTGTAATCACACCGGAATGCCGCTGACAGGCGAGTGTGATTTAAGTTGGATTTTTCATTTCATGGCTACTTTGAAATGACATTTACACTTTTTGAAACAACATCATACAATTAAGTATTGCAAATTGTTTTTTTGGAAGGGACTGGTAGAAATTTTAAATGAAAATCGGCAACCTCGATATTGGCAATAAATTATTTTTAGCCCCGATGGCGGAGGTAACCGATTCTTCTTTTCGTAAAATTTGTAAAGAAATGGGTGCGGGAATTACGTTTACACAAATGGTAAGCGCAGAAGGAGTTATCAAAAATAATTTTGAAACGCTCCGTCACTTCTCATTTAACCGCTCGGAAAAACCAATCGGCGTGCAAGTTCTAGGCAACGATCCGGAAATTCTTTATGAAGCCGCTAAAGAAATTTCAAAACATAAACCGGATTTAATTGATCTGAATTGCGGCTGCCCGGTAGAAAAAGTTTGTTCTAAAAATATGGGCGCTTCTCTTCTTGATGATCCTAAAACTATCGGTAAACTTGTCCGTAAAATGGTTGATGGTTCTAACGGCGTTCCAATTTCGGTTAAAATCCGTTTAGGAAAAGACAGATCGCGCATCAATGTTTTTGATAATGCAAAAGCAATTCAAGATAACGGCGCCTCGCTGATTTTTGTTCATGCAAGAACGCGCGCAGATAAATATGATACAAATGCAGACTGGACCTGGCTGAAAAAAGTTAAAGAAACAGTAACCATTCCGGTTGTTGGCAATGGCTCAATGTTTTCGCCCGGAGATATAAAGGAGATGATAGATTCAACCGGATGCGATTCCGCAATGATAGCGCGCGGTGCTCTCGGAAATCCTTTTATCTTCTCAAGATTTAACGCATTGATGGAAACCGGAATTGATCCTGGCGAACCGGATTCTTCTGTTGTTAGCAAAACTGTCTTACAGCATATAAATAATTTAGAAAACGAATTCGGAGAGTTCATTGCTCTCGATAAAGCAAAAAAACATTCTATCTGGTATTTCAAAAGTCATAGTGGAGTAAAATTTTTACTCGATAGAGTTTTCTCCATTAAAAATTTGACCGATCTTCGTGCGCTTATTACTGAGCACGCAGATAATATTTTGCATACTCCAATAAATATTGATGAGCATGCAATAATTCACAAAAAATTTCAAAGGAAAGTTCTTTTCTGGTTAGCCGAAGAAAACGCTAATGTTTCCGGTTAAGAACAAAAAGGTTTTAAAATGAATAAAGAAATAATTATTAATTCATCAACATCGCAGAATCATGTTGCGATAACCGAAGACGGAAATCTTGTAGATTTCTTTGTTGACCATCCGGAAAAACGTAGGATGGTAGGAGATGTTTATCTTGGCAAAGTTGCCAGAGTAATGCCCGGTATTCGTGCCGTATTTATTGATATTGGTATGAAGCACGATGCGTTTCTTCACTTCTCGGATATTGGAGAGCGTACGGAAGCATTGCAAAGCATGCTTGATGAAGATAACGATTCCGATGACAGCGATGATGACGATAAAGACGAGAGTGTTGCACAAACACCGGCAGAAGTTAAACAACCTTCTCCAAAGCCTGAACAGAAAGACCATCGTCAAATTACCAAACTCCACAAAGGCGAAGAAATTTTAATTCAGATTATCAAGGAACCCGTTAAGGATAAGGGCGTTCGCTGTACTTCTTCAATTTCTATTCCGGGAAGATTTTGTGTCCTTCTTCCTCTTGATGATAAGATCGGCGTTTCAAAAAAGATTTACGATTTCAGAGAACGGAAAAGATTACGCCGTATTGCACGCGGAATTCTTCCTTCGAATTGCGGCTTGATAATCCGCACCGCGGCAAAAGATCAAAGCGAAGAATCACTTTCCGGCGATTTGAAATATCTTGTTAAGATTTGGGAAGATATGCAGGAAGATGCAAAGAAGCAGGAACCGCCGTTTCTTCTCTACAAAGATTTGAGTACAACAATTAGTGTTATCAGAGATCTGTTTACACCCGATGTTTCAAAAGTATTTGTTGATTCAAAAAAACTTTTCAAAGAAATTCGAAACTATGTTCAATTCATACAGCCGGCTTTAATAGACCGGATAGAGTTATACAAAGAAGATCAATCAATTTTTGAAGCATTTAAGATTGACGAGCAGATAAAAGGTTTGATGGGAAGAAAAGTTCCTCTTCCGAGCGGCGGACATATAGTTATTGAACATACCGAAGCAATGGTTGTTATTGATGTTAACAGCGGGCGTTACGCGGCAAAGAAAGAACAAGAATTGAATTCGCTTAAAACCGATCTCGAAGCTTCGCGCGAAATCGTTCGTCAATTACGCCTTCGGGATATCGGCGGATTGATTGTAGTAGATTTTATAGATCTTGAAGACGAAAAGAATCGTAAGAAAATTTACGATGAATTGAAAAAAGAATTTAAAAAAGACCGCGCCAAGATTGCTCTTCTTCCGATGACCGAATTTGGCTTGATGCAGATAACACGCGAGCGTATTCGAGAAAACATTTTGCAGTCCATGAACGAAGCCTGCCCGTATTGTTTGGGAACAGGATATCTGACTAAGAAATCAAACTTGATGCATGAAATTGATCACTGGTTAAAGCGGTTCAAAGCAGAAGGTAAAGAAACATCGCTAACATTGAAAGTTCATCCTTCACTTGGAGAAAAATTAAAAGAAGGATTCATTTCTCCGCTATTTAAAATTCAGCTAAGATATTTTGTTCGTTTAAAACTTATTGAAGATGAAAAAATGAGCCCGCAACATTTTTATTTTATCTCTACTAAAACCGGTGATGATATAACAGCTGATTTTGTGTAAAACATATTCCTCATTAGCAATATTAATATGTTTTCATTTTTTACTATTTTTCCATTGCGAAAAATTCTTTTCAAGACAATAAAGGCACTCATATGAAATTTTTTATAGATACAGCTAACATAAAAGAAATTAAAGAAGCCGCTTCTTATGGTTTACTGGACGGCGTTACTACAAATCCTTCTCTTGTTGCTAAAGAAGGAAAAAACTTCCGCGAACTGCTTGACGAGATTATTAAAATTGTTGATGGACCGATCAGCGCAGAAGTAGTTTCCACCGATTACGATGGAATTATGAAAGAAGCGCATGAACTTGCCAAGATTCATAAAAACATTGTTGTTAAAGTTCCTCTTATCAAAGAAGGAATTAAAGCCGTTAAGTCGTTGAGCGATGAAGGAATTAATACAAATGTTACATTATGTTTCTCGCCTTCTCAAGCTTTGCTCGCTGCTAAAGCAGGTGCTACTTATATAAGTCCTTTCGTTGGCAGACTGGATGATATTAGTCATGATGGTATGGCTTTAGTTCAACAGATTGTTCAGATATATGAAAACTACAATTTCAAAACGCAAGTGCTGGTTGCAAGTATTCGTCATCCGCTTCATCTTGTAGATGCGGCATTGATGGGTGCTCATGTTGCGACAATGCCATTTGATGTTATTGAAAAATTATTCAAACATCCGCTCACCGATTTAGGATTAGAGAAATTCTTAAGTGATTGGAAAAAATCAAACCAAAAATAACTATGAAAAAGACAAAATTTTATTCTGTACACGAAAAACTCGGCGCTAAGATAGTAGATTTTGCCGGATATCAGATGCCGGTTCAGTATTCATCAATTATTGCAGAGCACAAAGCTGTGCGCACATCAGTTGGCGTGTTCGATGTTTCCCACATGGGAGAAATATTTATCCGCGGAGACCGTGCGTTGGATTTCGTTCAACATATTACAGTTAACGATGCTTCTGTTCTAATAAACGGAAGAGTACAATACTCGGCAATGTGTTATCCTGACGGAGGGATTGTAGATGATCTTCTCGTTTACCGCATTAGCGAAAAAGAATTTATGCTTGTAGTAAATGCTTCAAACAAGGACAAAGACTTTGCCTGGATGAAAGAGAATAATCAATTTGGCGTTGATATCATTGACGAAAGCGATGAATACTCTCTGCTGGCTGTTCAAGGTCCAAATTCTAAAAATGTTGTGGAAAAACTTTGCGATAAGCAGTTAGATCTGGAATACTATTATTTCTTTTTTGCAAAAGTTGCCGGCATTGATATGATTGTTTCTCGTACCGGATATACCGGCGAACTTGGCTATGAATTATATTTCAAAGGCGGGGAAACTGATGCAATAAAAGTTTGGAATGCTTTGTTTGAAGCCGGAAAAGATTTCGGTATTCAGCCTGTAGGTCTTGGCGCACGAGATTCCTTACGACTTGAAATGGGATTTTGCTTATACGGAAATGATATTGACCAGACTACAAACACACTAGAAGCGGGACTTGGCTGGATTACAAAATTAAAAAAATCCGAATTCATTTCTAAAGATGTTTTGCTGAAAGTAAAAGAAGATGGATTGAAAAGAAAATTAATCCCGATTGTTTCGGACGAGAAAGCATTCCCTCGTCACGGATATGATCTATCCGTTGATGGAAAAGTTGTTGGTCATATTACAAGCGGTACAGTAAGCCCGGTTCTTGACAAGGCAATTGCGCTCGGATATGTTGATTCTCAATATTGTAAAGAAGGAAATAAAATAAATTTTGTAATCCGCGGTAAAGAAATTCCAGCTGTGGTTTCCAAACTTCCATTTGTAAAAAATTAATCCATAAGGTTTTATTCTCAAAATGAAAATTAACGTCCATTATTCAAATCTGCATTTTGACGATCTTTATTTCAGCGGAAAAACTTCTGTTGTTATAGATATTCTACGCGCTTCAACAGTGATAGTTACTGCACTTGCTAACGGGGCACGGGAAGTTATTCCTGTTAGCACAGTTGATTTTGCCATGAAAGTTTCTGGCAACGCCTTTGGCGGACAAACAATTCTTAGCGGAGAGCGGAACACAAAAAAAGTAGAGGGTTTTAATCTTGGTAATTCACCGTTGGAATATACACCCGATGTTGTTGCAGGCAAATCTATTATTCTTTATACTACCAACGGATCGAAAACGATTGTTAAAGCAAAATTTTCCGAAAATCTTTTCGTCTGTAGTTTCAATAATCTTCCTGCTGTTGCCAATCATCTTTTGCATCTTAATAAGGATGTGGAAATAATTTGTTCCGGCACTAACGGAAATTTTAACTTAGAAGATGCAGTATGCGCTGGCAGACTCATTAGCGAAATGGATAAAGTTAGTACAGATCTTGAAATAAGCGATTCCGGAAGAGCGAGTTTGGTCTTGAATAAATCTTTTGGAAAAAGTATTTCTAAAATGTTGAAAGAAACCGAACACGGACAAATCTTAATTGAGAATGGTTTCGGGGATGATATAAAGGAATGTGCGCAATTTGGAACTACCGATTTGATTCCGTATTATATTTCCGGTGCAATTAAGAAGTTAGAGACTGTAACGGAACAAAATAATCTTGTTAACGAACCCAAAGTTTCCTAATAATGCCGAAGAAAAATAAATCAAAAGAAAGTTCTTCTTCTGCGGGAGAAAATTTTTTTGTCGTTTCTCCGGAAAAGAAAAAAAAACTGCTAGCCATTTTTTTAGTTGTTGTTGCTCTTCTAATTTTTCTTAGCATTCTTTCTTACTCACGTGATGACGAATCCTACTTCCCGTATAATATTTTAGGTTTGTTCGGAGTATTTAACGGCAATCCCGAGCTGATGAATAAAGCCGCTACAACGCATAACTGGCTTGGAATTTTTGGCGCTTACGTTTCCTACTTTTTTGTCCGTTCAACCATCGGCTATTTCTCCGTAATTTTTCCAACAATAATGTTTTTGTGGGGCTATACTGTTTTAAGTAAAGAGAAGAATTATAAACTGGCACTCTACTTTTCAAATTTTCTTCTTGTAATTGGAATTTTAATATCAACTTTTTTCGGAATGCTTCAGTACACACCGGAAATTTCTCTGTTTGTAGATTATCGTGAACTTTCAGGAAAAATCGGGTTTTTCTTCGGAACTATAATCAGCAGATTACTTGGCGGACTTGGCTCAATAATCTTTTTAAGCGCTTCGATTCTTGTTACGCTAATAATCGCGTTCGATTTTAAATTTAGTTCGGTAATAGAGTTTATCAAAGATTTATTCCGTGATAAAGAGAAAGAAGATGTAAAAATTGCAGCTCCGCTTAACACAGATGTTGGAAACAATCTTAATAAGATAAAAAACCTTCGCAGCGACAGTAAATTAAAATCATTATTCAAAGCAAAAGAAGAAGATGCTGAAGAAGAAGTAGTCGAGCCGAAAACAAAAATAACGATTGTTAAAAAAGATCAAGCGGAAAAAACTCCGGCGCCGGTTACCGATAAAACTTCCGACTTGAAAACAAAAAAAGGGGAAGCCAAACCCAAAGAGGATGATGATATAATCCCGGCTATTGATAAAGCGGCAGAAGCAACAATGCCGGATCAATGGGAAGAAAAAATTGAATACAAAGCGCCCACAATTAGTTTGTTAACACCGCCGGATGATGAAGAAATAAAAGTTAATGAAAGTGAATTAAAGCGTAACGCTGCTCTGCTAAAAGATAAACTGGCTCTCTTCGATATTCAGATTGATGATATAACTGTAACGCCCGGACCCGTTGTAACGCTTTATGAAATTGTGCCGGCTCCCGGTGTAAAGATCAGCCGCATAGTAAGTCTTGAACATGATATTGCATTAGCGCTTGCTGCTCGCGGAATTAGAATAATAGCGCCGATTCCTGGCAAGAGCGCAATAGGTGTAGAAATTCCTAACGCACATGCTTCAATTGTAAGAGCGAGTTCCGTTCTCAAAAAAATAGCTGAGTCTAAAGATGAACTTCCGTTGGCGCTTGGTAAAACAATTTCCGGCGAAGTTTATATTACAGATTTGGCAAAGATGCCGCATATGTTAATTGCCGGGTCAACCGGTTCGGGAAAAAGTGTCGGCATAAATATGATCTTGAACAGTTTGATCTACGCGAAGCATCCGTCAGATGTAAAGTTTGTGATTATTGATCCGAAAAAAATTGAATTATCTTTCTATAAAAAACTCAGCAAACATTTTCTTGCTGTCTCCCCGGATCTGGAAGAAGAGATAATTACAAATCCGTCTAACGCGCTTCTGGCTTTGAAAGCAGTCGAATATGAGATGGAGAAACGTTACGATAAACTTGCGAAGGTTGGTGTGCGTAACATTGTAGATTATAATAAAAAAGTTTTAAATCCAAAATCACGTCCAAAAGATACGGACGAGATGAAGCATCATAAGATGCCGTACATTGTAGTTGTAATTGATGAGTTGGCGGATTTGATGATTACATCCGGCAAAGAAGTTGAAGAACCGATTGCGCGTCTTGCACAGCTTGCGCGTGCTGTTGGAATTCATCTAATACTCGCGACACAAAGACCGTCAGTTAATGTTATCACTGGCGTTATAAAAGCAAATTTCAGCGCTCGTATGGCTTATCAGGTCGCAACCAAAATTGATTCCAGAACTATTCTTGATATGAACGGCGCAGAGCAATTACTTGGAATGGGCGATATGTTGTTTTTGCCGGGCGGAATGCCGAAACCGATCCGCATTCAAAATGCATTTATATCTACAGAAGAAGTTGAAAAGATTACAAATTTCATTTACGTTCAGAAAGGTTTTTCAAAAAGATATTTTCTTCCTTCTCTTTATGATAAACGGAAAGAAGCTCAAGGCGATTTTATGAGCGATCTTGATCCGATGTTTGAAGAAGCTGCACGTGTTATTGTAAGGCATCAACAGGGTTCTGTATCGTTACTGCAGAGAAGATTAAAACTGGGTTATTCACGTGCCGCAAGAATTGTTGATCAGCTTGAACAAGCCGGAATTGTAGGTCCGTCTGAAGGAAGTAAAGCCCGTGAGGTTATTGTTGATAGTGAAGAACAACTCGAAACTATTTTGAGATCATTATAAAATGAAAGCGAAAATCTTCATATTTATCTGTTTAGTTACATCAATAATTTATTCACAGTCCGCAAACGATTACATCAAAAAAGTTCAGAACAAGTTTAATTCAATAACCAATTTCACGGCAAATTTTTCGCAGAATTATTTTGACGCTCAGGACCATGACCAAGGAAAAAGTGCCGGTAAATTTTCATATAAAAGAAAAAATAAATTTATTGTAGATTTAAAAAATCAATTCATTGTTTCCGACGGGCAGACAATTTGGAATAACGATAAACGGTTTAACAGAGTTGTAATAAGTAATTTACAGGATGACCCGACATCGTTTTCGCTTGAACGGTTTATATTCGATTACCCACCTCTCTGTAAAAATAAAATTGTAACAGAAGAATCGTCAAAAGGAGAAATATGCATTGAACTTACTCCTAAAGATCAAGATATGGAATTCAAGTATGTTAAGATTTGGATTACAAACGACGGAATGATTTCCAGAATAGAAGTTCTTGACCGCGGCGATATGCGTTATGCTTTTCGGTTCACAGATCTAAAAATAAATCAAGACTTACCGGATTCACGATTTACATATTATCCTCCCAAAGGAATAAAGATTATTGACCTCAGGTAAAACAAATAATCAATTGGCAAAAGTAGCAGGTTATTTTTTCCCGGTCATCCTTACAATTCTGTTTCTCTATTTTGCTTTTAAAGGTATTGATCTTCAAAAATCACTTTCACTTATTGCGCAATCTTCCTTGTTGGCAATTTTTCTTTATGTAGTTGTCTTTTTTGCTTCGCATCTTGCCCGCGCGCTCAGGTGGCGTTATATGATCAAGTCTGTCAAGAAAGACGTTTCTACATTTCATCTTTTCGGCTCGGTGATGGTTGGATATGGAGTGAGTTGTGTTATCCCTCGTTTGGGAGAACTTTACAGAGGTTTATTCTTTGGCAGGTGGGAAAATATTTCGCGTACTTCAGCAATAGGAACGATTGTAGTAGAGAGAATAATTGATATTGCAACATTTGCTTTAGCTGCATTAATTAGCGTTAGTCTCTACTCCGGAGATTTATATAATGAAGTCAGTTGGCTGAAGACTTCGCTTATTATTGGATATATTTTAATTTTTTTAGCAACAGTATTTTTATTTTTGCTTGTTCGTTATCAAGAATTATTTAAAAAAATATTTTTAAAGCTGGCAGCCAAGATTAACAAACATCTTGAAAACAGGTTAGAAGGATTGTTTAACACTCTAATCAGCGGACTTTCAAGCATCAAAGGAACAAAAAATATTATAATGCTGATTATCTGGTCAGCCGTAATTCTTCTTCTCTACGCATTAAATTCTTATGTGGGCTTTTATATTTTTGGAATGGAATCAACGGGGAGAGTTACCTTTGCAATGGCATGGATTGTAATGACTATTAGTTCATTTAGCGCAATGATACCAACGCCCGGCGGAACAGGTCCTTATCATTTAATTTCAATTTTTGTGCTTACACAGCTTTTCCGGTTCGGTTATGAAGTAAGTGCCGCTTATGCATTGTTAACACACTTTATTTCGTATCTGCTTTTTGTGATTTCAACGCTCATTATAATATATATTGTAAATGTAAGCCGATTAAAGAAAGGTCTAAAAAGAGAATCGTTCCTTTCAGTATTTAGTATCAACACGGAAGAAAAATGAAAAAAATATTTTTGTTCATAATTTTCATCTCAGTAGCCAATAATATTTCTGCTCAGTGGGATTTAAGTTTGTCAATGGGTCTCGATTTCAGATCTTCTCCGTCATTTAGAGATTATGTTAATTCGGGTTTTGCAGCCGGTGGCAATACCCTTCCATCTTTTAAAAGCTCAGTAAGCTTTTCTGGTGAAGCAGATTATAAATTATCCAGTTCATTTGCACTCGGGCTGGAATATGAATTAATGATTGATTCATACACGGCTTCATTTGGCTCTGGCGGAGCTTATGAGATTTCATTCAATATGCATAGACCAAGTGTTCTCGCATATTATATTCTTCCTGGCCAGGGGTATCAATTTAAATTTGGCGGCGGCGTTGGACCGAGATTCGTATCACTTTCCGAAAAAATAAACACTTCAACTAACTACTCAGCAAGCGGTTATGGATTGATATTAAAAGCGGAAGGAAACACATTGCTTAGCAAAAATTTTTATGCACTAATAGGAACAAATTTACGTTATGACGTAACAGGAGATGTTACTAATCCACAAAAACCGCCAATTGTCAATAACGCGACTGGTGGAAAACTAAACTTAAACGCTTTTTCTTTTGGAATTTATTTAGGCGTAACATTTATTCTTTAGAGGTTAAACTTGAATACTATTGAAGCAATTTTGTTGGGAATCATACAAGGCATTACTGAATTTTTACCCATTAGCAGTACCGGACATTTAACTGTAACCGGCAAGTTGATGAACTTAATATCAATTGATAATCCGGAGCGCTGGACAGCATTTATTGCCGTTATTCAGCTCGGAACTCTTCTTGCAGTAGTATTATATTTTTGGAAGGACTTACTTTTAATTCTTGAAGATTTCATACACGATAATCTTCTTGACCGTAAAAAATTTAACAAGCAAACAATGAATTCAAAAATGGGCTGGTACTTGGTCTTTGCAACTCTTCCGGTTGCCGTTATCGGTCTTGGTTTCAAACATATTATTGAAGGCGTTCTGACAAAAGATTTATATATCATTGCCGGAAGTTTAATTGTTCTTGCAATAATTCTTGCTGTTGCAGAAAAGACAGGTAGATTTACACGCAAGACCAAAGATTTTAAGTGGTATGATGCAGTAATAATCGGATTTGCACAATCATTCGCGCTTATACCGGGTTCTTCTCGATCGGGTACAACAATAACAGCCGGTTTATTTCTGGGATTTGACCGCGAGACTGCTGCGCGTTTCTCTTTTTTAATGAGCGTTCCTGCTGTTGCGGCAAGCGGATTGCTGGAATTCTATCAATCGCTAAAATATATTGATCATGATGGAATGATCAATATGATTGTTGCAACTATTGCCTCTGCTGTTGTTGGTTATCTTTCAATCGGATTGCTTCTTAAATACTTAAAAAAGAATTCCACATTTGTTTTCATTGTATATAGAATTATTGCCGGTATAATTATTTTAGTTCTTCTTGGAAAGGGAATAATATTACCATAAGGATTATGAAATGAATAAAAGAAAAATATTTATTACCGTTTCTGCAATTGCAATGATGGTTTTTTGTTTATCATGTAAACCAAAAGTTTTACAGTCATCCCAAGACGGCGCAACAGTGGCTCAATTGCTGGATATACAAGGAAGAGAAAAGATTGTAGCGGTTGTTGAAACAAACAAAGGTACTTTTGAACTAGAATTATTTGCAAAAGAAACACCTAAGACAGTTG
>JAKAMS010000470.1 GCA_021812745.1 Bacteroidota bacterium
AAAAATGTCAGAGACTAATTCAACAAAAAATAACGGCGGGGTTTACGGAGCCTTCGAATTAAAGAAGCTCTACCCCAGAAATTATTCCATCGGAGTGATGATTGCAATTATTCTTCATATAGTTGGCCTGACTTCATATTATGTCTATCAGGCTATGACCAGAGAAGAATACGACAACATTCCAACAGTAAAAATGATGAAATACAGCGAGCTCGGACCTCCACCTTCTCTTACAAACGAAGCTCCTCCTCAGATTGCTGTAGCTGCTCAAACAATTGCTCCTACTGTTGGTGTGCCTGTTCCAGTTCCTTCGGATGAAGCTCCTCCGGAACAGACAATTGCAACTCAACAAGAGATGAGTCAACAAGCGGCACCTTCTTTAAGCAACGACGTTGGTTCGGGAGCGGCACAGATAACCCAAGATATCAAAATTGAAGCCGATAAAAATGAAGATCCCGATTTCGACAAATTTGTTGCTTATGAAAAAGGACCGGAAATGATTGTTAGCGCAAAACCGGAATATCCTGAAATTGCAAAACGTGCCGGTATTACAGGAAAAGTATTTGTCAAAGTTCTGGTTGATAAAGAAGGTAAACCCAAAAGAGCTGTTGTAATTAAAACTGATTCTGAATTGTTCAATGACGCAGCAATTGCCGCGGCTATGAAATCCGCGTTTACTCCTGCTATTCAGAACCAGCATCCAATAGCTGTTTGGATTGTACTGCCTTACAAATTTCAATTGCAGGATAACAACTAGTGCAAAACGTAATGACGTACATAGCTTATACGGCTGGTGCAATATTTGTTTTACTTGGGCTGGCAATTTTATTTACGGATATATTTCCAGCCCAAATTCCTTCTCAACTCAAGTTGATGATGGGAATAGTGTTTATTCTTTACGGTATTTTCAGAATTGTTGCTACTACGTTTAATAATAAAAAGCGACAGAGTAATGAGGAATCCGACTAAAATATTGTTCTTGCTCTTGGGGTTTATTGCAATATTTGTATCTTGCCAAGAACGCCAGGAAACTGCAATAAAAGGTTACTTGAAATGTTATGTTGATGAATCTCTTTATGATGTGGTTAAAGCAGAAAGAGATACCTTTGTTGTACACTATCCTCAAAGTAAAATAGATTTAGTTACAGTTAAAGCACGAGAAGGCATTACCGCAGTTTTTAACGGAGAAGCAAAATTATTCGTCAGCTCAAGAAATTTGAATGATGAAGAAAGAACCTTCTACGATAAACAGAAATCTCCAATGAAAGGTTTTAAATTCTGTTATGATGCCGTTGTTCCAATTGTCCGCGATGATGACCCTAGAGAAAAAATAACAATTGATGAGATAAAAAAAATACTCAAAGGAGAAACGCGCGGTTTTACAGTATTTCTTCCGGAACCGAATTCAGGTGTTTACGAGTATTTAAAAGAAAAATTACTAGACAATCAGAATCCTCAAAATGTTTCGATAGTTCAGAGCGAAAAAGAAACGATTAACAAAGTAAAGTCTGTAAGAAAAAGTTTAGGTTTTGTAGGACTGAACACATTGTCTGGCGTAAAAGGAATAAAAATTTTAGAAGTAGCTTCTAAAACAAGAAGTGACGGTGAAGCGTTATATTACAAACCATATGTTGCATATCTTGTAAGCGAGTCCTACCCATTAGTTAGAACCACAACAATTTTTATTAACGATTACGGAATAGGTTTGGCTGCAGGGTTTTCAACTTTCTTAACAAGTTATGACGGTCAGAAAATAGTTTCACAAAATAATTTGGGACCCGCAACGGTTCCTGTAAAAATGGTTGAACTAAATCGGCGGTAAAAAATGAAAAAACGGATGCTCATATTTTTCGGTATTGTTTTTACAATAATTAATGTCAACGCACAAAGTACTTTGAGCGATGGTGAAAAAGCGATCAAAAATAAAGACTATACTAAAGCATTGGCAGTCGCAAAAGAGATGATTGATGCGAACAATACTTCCGATGCTTTTAAAATATTGATTCCGCTCGAGCAAAAAAATGTGAGCGATAAAAAACTTTACGAATATTTTGGCGATGCATATTCCAAAATGAACGTGCTTGAAAATGCCATTAACTACTACGCCAAAGCAGAAGCAATTGATTCTACGGATATAACACTAAAGTTCAAAAGCGCAGAAATTCTTGTTAAAGCAGAAAGATACACAGAAGCAGTTAACAAATATTTGAAGATTGTTCAGATTGATCAGAAAAATGCAAAAGCATTTTTACAAGGCGCTACAATTCTATATAAAGCAAAGTTATTTGCAGACGCCGCCATTATGTATGAAAAATATTTGGCTTTAGATCAAACAGAAGACGCCTATCAAAAAGTTACCAGAGCTTTGCTGGAAACAAAGAACTACGAAAAAGTTTATCAGTTTGCGCTAGAAGGATTAAAGAAATTTCCTAACGATTATGTGCTAAACAAAAATGCCGCAATTGCGTCTTTCGTTTTACAAAAATTCGATGAATCAGGAAAATATTATTCAGCAGTTCCAGATTCCGAAATGACCATTAGTGATTTAAAAAACGCCGGCAGAGCATATCAAATGGTCAAAGACGATTCAACGGCAATTAAATTTTATGAGAAAGTAATTAAAAAAGACAGCACGCAATCAGCTTTGTTCATGGATATGGCTAATAATTATTTCCGCAACAAAGATTATGATATGGCAATAAAATATTATTCGGCAAAAATTAAATTGGACCCAA
>JAKAMS010000471.1 GCA_021812745.1 Bacteroidota bacterium
GCGTTTAAGGATAAATGAGAACAAAAACTTTTCACCACTCAAACGAGAAAAATAATTGAAGAATATATTGAAAAGTTTTGTTGTTATAATTCTATACAAAAATTGAAAATGATAAAATGAAGTTTAGTTTTGAAATCGCGCCGCCCGGAAAACCGGAGGAGTTTACAAAATATATTGACGGCATAGTTGCAAAAAAAAATAAGAGATAAACCCGAACCGACTCTATGCTTAATAATTTTAAGTATCATCATCTGGGAATTCCCACCAAAGAAAAACGGGAGGGGGAAACTTACCTTCCGGAATTCAAAATGTATTTTTCAGGTTTCGATACAAGCCCATATTAAATTGAATGGATTCGTTTTGAAGAGGAAGCCCCACGCCGAAACTTGTAAAAACTATTCCTCACATTGCCTTCGAAGTTGAAAATTTGAAAGAAGCGATCAGAGGTAAAGAAATTATTATCGAACCAAACAGCCCCTCGCCCGGGGTGATGGTGGCGTTTATCGTTGATAATGGCGCGCCGCCGGTCGAATTTTTGCAAATAGACCGGTCAATTGCAAAAGATGTTTAATTAAGAATGATTCTGGAGAAGTGGCTTGAAAAATAATTTCATTATGTTGATCGTATTCCTAATTACTTCGGCACTTCCATCCCAAACATCAGATCAGAGAAGAGACTCGCTAAAAGTTGCCGCATTGTTGAAGGGCTACTCGGGTGCATTTGTAATGTATGACAGACAATCAAAAGAATATTTCCGTGTTAACAAGGCCAGATGCGCTGAGAGATTTTCTCCTGCGTCCACGTTCAAAATTCCAAATTCTCTTATAGGACTGGAATCCGGCGTGATTGCCGATGAAAATTTTACAATAAAGTGGGACGGGATTAAACGCTGGAACGCAGATTGGAATAAAGAACATACATTAACAACCGCAATCAAATATTCAGTTGTCCCATATTATCAGGAACTGGCACGCCGCGTGGGGCGCGATAGTTTTAGCGGATACTTGGAGAGAATCGGCTATGGGAATAAAACCATAGGAGAAGAAATTGATACTTTCTGGCTCGATAATTCATTGAAGATCTCAGCGGATGAACAAATTGATTTTTTAAAACGTTTCTATGAATATAAACTTCCGTTTTCAGAACGATCAATTAATATTGTAAAAAAGATTTTGCCCGAAGAAAAATATCCTAACTCACTTTTGAAATTTAAAACCGGAGCCGAAACTAAAGAAGGCGGAAAATGGCTCGGCTGGATTGTAGGCTATGTTGAAAAGAAGAGTAATGTTTATTTCTTTGCATTGAACATTGAAGCGAAAACTTACGGAGAAACGCGCGAGCTGCGCGATAATCTCTCTAGAAAAATATTAACAGAGCTAAAAATGATTGAATAACTCTTGGAAATTGGCAATCTATCCGCTCGAAAGTCACGGTTTTAAGGAGTCGAGCAGCTGGACGGACGAATATAAACGTATATTCAAACTCTTTGAAGAAAATCTAAATAAAAAGTAAGTTGTAAATATTGAATTGGAAGTAATGAATTATTTTCTAAAATGTATGGTTCAAGATTATGAATAGATAAAACCCAAAATGCAATTGCGTTCTTTATGTGTAATAAAAATAAACAAAAATCCGAAACACTAAATTTTTAATTAGAGATGAACCGTAAACTATCTGAAATTAATATTTACCCAGTTAAGTCTTTGGGAGGAATTTATCTTTCCGAAGCGGAAGTAACTGATAGAGGATTAAAATACGATCGTAGATGGATGATTGTTGATAATAAAGAAAAGTTTATCACACAGCGTACAAATCCGGAATTGGCGCTTCTAAAAACAAAAATTAGCCACAACAAATTAATTCTGAGTCATAAAACAAAAGACATTTCTCCGCTGGTGGTGCCAATAAATTCGAAAATTACCGAAACAACAATCGTAAATGTTTGGAATGATTTGGTTACAGCACTGCTTGTTGGTAAATACGCCGATGAATGGTTAAGCGACGTACTCGGGAGTAAATGCAAAATGGTTTTTATGCCGGAAGAAACCGAAAGATTTGTAGATAATACATATGCAAGTCAAAATGAGATTGTAAGTTTTGCGGACGCGTTTCCTTTTTTAATTATCGGGCAATCCTCTTTGGATGATTTAAACTCGCGGCTTAAAGAAAAATTGCCGATGAACCGTTTCCGTCCCAATCTTGTATTTAGCGAGGGCAAACCATTTGAAGAAGACAACTGGAAAAAATTTAAAATTGGCGATGTTACTTTTGAGGCAGTAAAACCGTGCCCGCGTTGTGTTACAACTACAATTGATCAAGAAAATGCTTCAAAAAATGATGAGCCATTGAAAACGCTTTCGTCTTACAGAATGGTAAACAATAAAGTTATGTTCGGAATGAATTTGGTTCACGAAGGAACCGGGATTATACACGTTGACGATGAAATAGAAGTGCTGGAAGAAAAACAAAATTGATGCTTGATCGAACAGTTAATCAAATACTAAACCTGAAGCATTTATCTTGCCATCTTGAATCGCATGGAACAAATTGATGACAACGTCGAGAAACATTTCAATTTCTAAAACAGCGCGCTACTGTATATTGGGCAAACATTCCGAAAAAATAAATTCAGTTTGGTTTGTTCTTCATGGTTACGGGCAGCTGGCGGAAGAATTTATAAAATATTTTAAGCCGGTCGCAAATGAAAAAACTTTAGTGATTGC
>JAKAMS010000472.1 GCA_021812745.1 Bacteroidota bacterium
CCGCTAAGAGTTGTACCCTCTGGCTTAGCTTCAATAACTCCTACTGGAACTCTATCAACGAATAGAAGATAATCAGCAAAGCCATCTTGAAGCGGATACTCACGAACAGCTACACCCAGAGAAGCCCCAAGGTTGATCGCTTTCATATCTTGAATTGACCAACCAGTACTGATTAGTAATTCATCAATGTGTACCCTTGCCTGCTGTTCTGGAGTCACAGTTGAATTAGCCTAATTGAAATCAAATGCATTAATTTAGATTTTAAGTTAGGGAATTCCAGATACTCTTGCAAAGTAGTTCTGACTAGCAGAATTGTTGAAGTAGATATGCCAATGATCTTTGATTCTCTTAAATATTTGCCCACTCAACGAAGAATTATACTTCATACTATCCAAGAGAGAGTATTTCTTTAGTCTGAATGAGATAATGATAAAAACTTTCACTGAGTTGGTATGTTTTATACTACCCTATTGTGGTTGGTAGTCAATTTTTCTATGTTCAACTCATGGGAAAACAAGGGATAAATAACAAGAAAACTAACCAAAATAGTGCCATGTATTTTACAGCACCTAAGTCTATATGCCATAAGTCGGAACGGCGGGATTTGAACCCGCGACCCCTTGAACCCCATTCAAGTACGCTACCGGACTGCGCCACGTTCCGTTTCTATTGTAGAGTTTATATAGAGCAAAAAACTTTTTATCTCTTCCAAATCTTTTTTAATCGTCCGCGGTGCAACTACTTTTGTATTGATTGCATTAGATTCTACTGAAGGAGAGACCGGACTATCTAAATGCAAATCCGCCATAATTTTCTTTGCACCTTCAATAGTATATTTCTCTTCTCGAAGAAGTCGTTTTATCTGCAAAATAAGTTTAATGTCTTTGTTAGTATAAATTCTATTACCCGCTCTGTTTTTTCCGGGTTTTAGTTGTTCAAACTCTGTTTCCCAATAGCGGAGTATATATTGTTCCAAACTTGTGAGTTTGCTTACTTCGCTTATGGAGTAATATAATTTTTTTAGTCCAAAGTCTTTCACTTCATTAACCTTTTTTTGCTATGAGTAAAATAGGTTTTGTTATTTGAATCCGCAAGGATTTCATAACCAAACTAAAGAATAAGAGATATTTTTTACAACAAGAATAATTCAGTTGTGATCAATCATCTTTGTCAAAGAATAGACAGCCGCAAAATAACTGATCTCTTTTAATCCAGAGATATAGCCTGTAACCATAGAAGTTGTAATCATATTTTTTCTAAAATCTTCTCTCGATGCTAAATTTGAAAGATGAACTTCAATTTTAGGAATTTTCAAAGTTTCCAATGCATCTCGCAAGCCAACAGATGAATGTGTGTATCCTCCCGGATTGATAATAACACCATCAAATTTATCAGCGTTTTGAATCTGATCTATCAGCTCATTCTCTGAATTAGACTGCACAAATGTAAAATTAATTTTAGGAAATTCTTCCTTAAGCTTTTGAGAAATTATTTCTAATGATAGAGCTCCGTAATTATTGCTGTCGCGTTTTTCAATTAGATTTAAGTTCGGTCCGTTGAGTATTAATAACTTCATGATTTATCCGTTATCTCATCAATAATTTCTCTAATCTTGGGCTGTATAAAATGCTCGTTAATCCCTAAATCTTTTAAGGCAGTCGTAAGAATCATTATTTTTTTTTGAAGAGTAGAAAGTTTATTAATAACAATCGTTTTATCTTCACGCACGATGCAATACCCTCCTTTGAAATCTCCTCTTTCGAATCTAACCTTAGCACCCATTTCTTGTGCTAATTGTTTAAGATCCTGGAGGATAGTTTCATATTCCTTCTCTTTAATTTTCATTTATTTTTCTTAATGGCTTGAATAAAGCAAGGGAAATAATAGCGAAGAATGAAAAAATCTCAATCAAAGAAAAACTACTGAGTTCACTCATTCTGTTTTTTATTAATTCAGAGATAGCATTTATCTGCATCGAATCTACCATTATCATCCGGACAATTTTATAATCAACTGTGGTTAAATAAATTTCGAAAGGAGCTGTTATTAAAAGTATTACCGTAATTGCAAATAACCATCCTTCATATTTAATCTTTATCTTTGAGGTAAGTATAAAGATCAGATAAGAAATTAAGAATGTTATATAGGTAACAATGTTCATTACAATAAGTGGAAGAATGGTATAATAAACAACGTGTAAATTTTGTTCATTATAAGTAGATTTGAAATTAATTCCCGTCGGTTCAAACAGTTGATAAATAACTATCTGGCGTGCTACATAACCGCCCAAGAAGAGAGAGAAGAAAAGGATGGTTATGAATAAAAATGTTTTAGAAAGTAGATTTAATTTTCCCATTGATCTAAATTGTTTTTCGAAAAATAAATAAAAACTATGACTATTGCCTCAATTGATATCGGCTCCAATACAATTTTGATGTTATTGGTAGAATTTAACCCTTTGCTAAAGTCTATAACAACAATTGCTAATTTCCATAAGATTCCTCGTTTGAGCCAAGGTTTACTGCCTAACGGAGAAATCAGTAAAGAGAAAATTGACATCCTTTTGGATATTCTTCTTGAATATAAAAATACTTGCGACGAATATAATTGTTCAAATATTTTAGTCAATGCTACAAACGCTTTTAGAATTGCTTCCAATTCGGCAGAAATAATTAATCTTGTAAAAGATAAATTTTCTTTGGTAATAAGCACCATCTCCGGAG
>JAKAMS010000043.1 GCA_021812745.1 Bacteroidota bacterium
CGGAATTTACGAGCAAAGAGAACGTGTTGAAGAATTAAAGAAAAAACTTGCTAATGTAAAATCTAAGAATGCATTGAAATTAATTGAAGTTGCTGATTATCTTGTTAAGAAATCGGTTTGGATTATCGGTGGCGACGGCTGGGCTTATGATATCGGCTACGGAGGACTTGATCATGTAATGGCATCCGGTAAAAATGTAAACATTTTAGTCCTTGATACAGAAGTATATTCTAATACAGGCGGACAAATGTCTAAGTCAACAAGCTATGGTGCAGTTGCTAAGTTTGCTGCTGCCGGCAAAACCACTGCCAAGAAAGACCTTTCTATGATGGCAATGACATACGGAAATGTTTACGTTGCAAAAGTTGCTATGGGTGCAAACGATGCTCAGACACTGCGTGCTTTCTTAGAAGCAGAAGCATATGATGGTCCTTCAATCATCATTGCTTACAGCCATTGTATTGCACACGGAATCAACATGGCAAAGGGTATGGAAAGCCAAAAGCTTGCCGTAGACAGCGGTCACTGGCCATTATTCAGGTATAATCCGCTCAATGTTGTAGATGGTAAAAATCCTTTGAAACTTGATTCTAAGGCGCCTAAAATTAAACTAGAAGAATATATCTATAATGAAACCAGATATAAGATGTTAACAAAATCTCACCCGCAAGAAGCAAAACATTTGTTGGAATTAGGGCAAGCGGAAGTTCTAAAAAAATGGAAATTCTACGAACAAATGTCTGAAATGCAAGTCTCTAACGACGGTGAAAAAAAAGATAATTAATTTTATTGAGCAGCTGAGCGAAGAATCTCAATTCAATCATGAGATTCTTCTACTCGCTCGTCAATCTTAAAATTTTAAAAATAGGAGCTAGTATGGATCTTTCGACAACATACATGGGATTAAAACTGAAGAATCCGTTAGTACCTTCGGCATCTCCGCTATCTCAAAGTGTTGATACAGTGAAAGCAATGGAAGACGCCGGCGCTGCAGCCGTTGTTGTTTACTCATTGTTTGAAGAACAAATCACGCATGAATCCGGAGAACTCGATCATTATTTAACTTATCACAACAACAGTAATGCAGAAGCAACAAGTTATTTTCCTGAGCCGGATACATTCTATCTTACACCTGCAAAATATCTTGAGCATATAGCTAATCTTAAGAAGGCTGTAGACATTCCTGTGATTGGAAGTTTAAACGGCGTTAGTTCTGGCGGCTGGGTTAAATATGCTAAAAACATAGAACAAGCCGGTGCTGATGCAATTGAATTAAATATCTATTACATACCAACTAATCCACTTACTTCTGGCTCCGAAATCGAAACTATGTATATTGATGTCTTGAAAGAAGTAAAAAAGAATGTAAAGATTCCGGTTGCCATTAAATTAAGTCCATTCTTTTCTTCTATGTCTAACATGGCTCAGAAATTAGATACTGCCGGAGCTGACGCATTAGTTCTTTTCAATAGATTCTATCAACCGGATTTTGATCTCGATAAACTCGAGGTAACTCCGAATTTGGTGTTGAGTACAAATTGGGAAATGCGCCTGCCGTTGCGTTGGATTGCAATTCTTCATGGTAACATAAAAGCCAATCTTGCTTTAACAAGCGGTGTTCATAATCATACCGATGTTATTAAATCAGTGATGGCTGGTGCTGACGTTGCTATGATTTGTTCAGAATTATTGACGAACGGAGTTGGAAGAATTGCAGACATTCTATCAAAAATGAATAACTGGATGGAAGAAAAAGAATACGCGTCCGTTTCATTGATGAAAGGAAGTATGAGTCAAAAATCAATAGCGGAACCGGCAGCTTTTGAACGTGCTAATTATATGAAAATGTTGCAAAGTTATAAGACACTGTTATAAAAAATTCCTATTTAGTCCAAGAGCCGCCGGCTTCATTAGAAACCGCGGCTCTTTTATATTTATCGCGGTATGATTTTAATATCAATTGAAATAATTACCTATGATATCACGTCAAATTGCCCTATATTTGCACCCGTAAGAACATTTTTGAATGACTCTTCAGAATAGATTTTGTTCTTCTCAACTTTGTGCCCATCTACATCCAATCTAAGAGAACCACAAGGTCTAAAAAAATTTATCAACGGTAAGGAATATCTTTTAATGATTAACAGCAGCTTCAAAGAATTAGGATTGTCGGAAGAATCTCTTCATGCAATTCACATGAAAGGGTTCGAAGAACCAACAGAAATACAGAAAAAAATAATTCCGCTTATTTTGGAAAATAAAATTGACTTGATCGGTCAAGCTCAAACCGGTACCGGAAAAACTGCAGCATTTGCACTACCAATTATTGAACAGTTGAAAGCTAAAGCGGGGCATTTGCAGGCTTTAGTTCTTGTTCCAACCCGCGAACTTGCAATTCAAGTTGCAGAAGAATTTAATTCTTTACGGGGAAATAAAAATATTCACGCTGCGCCAATTTACGGAGGACAATCTTATGACACTCAGCTTAGAAGATTAAAGAAAGGTGTTGATGTAGTTGTTGGCACTCCTGGACGCATGATTGACCTCTTAAATAAAAAAAGTATGGTGCTTTCGGAAGTTTCTTTTGTGGTTCTTGATGAAGCTGATGAAATGCTTAATATGGGATTCGTAGATGATATAGAAGATATTCTTGGCAGAACAAATCCAAATAGAAGAACTTTATTATTTTCAGCAACTATGCCTGAAAGAATTTCTACGCTTGCAAAAAAATATATGGGCAAACGTGAAATTATAAGAACAAAACATTCCGGAGAAACCACACAGTTAACAGAGCAGATCTATTACGAAGTAAAAGAATCCGATAAATTGGATGCACTATGCAGAATTATTGACACCACTGTTGGTTTCTATGGATTGGTCTTCTGCAGAACTAAGCATGATGTTGATCATGTAACTTCAAAATTATCAGACAGAGGTTATGACACTGAGGGTCTGCACGGAGATATTTCGCAAAATGTACGTGAGAAGATTTTAACTAAGTTCAGAAACAAAAAGATAAACGTATTAATAGCAACAGACGTTGCTGCCCGTGGTCTTGATATAGATGATTTGACACATGTTATTAATTACGCATTGCCACAAGATCCGGAAGCTTATCTGCACAGAATCGGAAGAACCGGTCGTGCCGGTAAAGAGGGAACTGCAATCACTTTTATTTCCCCCGAAGAACATCGTAAACTTATGTTCATCAAAAACTTTACTCAGACTGAAATTCGTAAAGCAAGAATTCCGCTTGTTAAAGATGTAATCAACTTTAAGAAAGAAAAAATTGCTTCAGAATTACGAGCGATGATGGAAGTAGGAGTTGCACATAATTACATAACACTTGCCAAAGAGATGATCAGAGATCATAACCCGGAAGATGTTGTAGCCGCATTGATCAAATACACCTATCAGAATGAACTGGAAGAAGAGAATTATGCTAAGATTCATGATCTATTTGAAGGAAGAAGAGCGTTCGATAGGAAAGACGACAGACCGATGGGAAGAAAAGAATATGCTCGCGATGGAGACAGATCTAGAGGTAAAAGAGATTTTTCATCGCGCGGTGAAAAATCTGAACGCTCAAGCAGATTTGAACGGGGCAATAGGTCGGAACGTGGTGAAAAATCCGAAAGCAGAGGAAGATTCGATAGCGACAAAGGAAAAGCCAGGATGTTTTTTGCTCGCGGTAAAAAAGATGATCTAAATCCAAAAGAATTATTACTCATGCTCAAAAAGAAAGCTAATGTTGATCCTTCTAAAGTTACCGGAATTCAGATATCCGATGCTTTCTCTTTCTTTAATGTGCCGCCTAAAGAAGCCGATATTATTTTGGAAAAACTTAATCGTGAAGGCGACAAGAGACCTATAGTGGAAAGAGCAAAAGGTAAGTAGAACATCTTTTAGCTTTATCAAAAATAATTAGCTAAACAGAAATCCGACTTCCCCAGGAAATCGGGTTTTTTATATAGTAGAATGGATTAGCTTATTGCATAAAAGCTTGTGAATGCATCAAAAAAAATGCAATAGTTTTACCATTCAAATGACTAATCGCAGTCTTTGAATTGAAGATAAAAACAAAATAACCATAATGTGAGAGTGATAGAATGGAAGGAATGAAAACATTTTCAGAAATATATTTACCTGCGGAAGAACTCTTGATAAACCAGATTTTCAAGATGATTCAGGATATTATCCAACAGAATAAGAAAATTCCATATCTCAATTCTGATAAAGATCCGAAGGAAGAATATCTTGAATATTTTATAGTAACAGATGCATTGATTTCTTTTAATAGAAGAGGCGGTAATAAAAAGAATAATAAAGTTACCGGTTCACAATTAAGGGATGCTATCAGATATTCTCTGAGAACAAATGATGAATTGACCAGGCAGGGATTCAATAAAATATACGGTACCGCAATTGGTGTTTCACTTTATTCATTTGTTAATTTGTTAATAGATGAGATTACAAAACGCAAAATAGTCGGACATGAAATATCTCACAATTCGTTTGGTAAAGGTCTAATCTCCAAGATAGAACAGCAAAAGGAATTTGTGTGGTTCAAGTATAACGATGATCACAAGATGCTATCCATGGACCATTTTACGCTCGATAAAGAAGATCAACAGAAGATGATAAATATATTAACCGGTGCGTAAGGTTGATAATTGTGTAAAAATGATATTTGTTATTCCGAGAATATTTTCAAAGATTATTTAAAATTATTTTATACTTTCAAAATTTGATTCCAAGAATCATTTTTATAAATTTGCGCACACAAAAATAAGATTAATCAAATGCCGAAGTGGCGGAATTGGTAGACGCGCTGGACTCAAAATCCAGTGAGGCTTAAACCTCGTGCCGGTTCGAGTCCGGCCTCCGGTACAAAATAGGTTGATTCTAAAACGGAATCAGCCTTTTTTTGTACCAACCAATATTTTCAGAACTTCCTTGAAACCTGCAGATACTGACCATCCGTACTCAATTTGTACTCAAAATTGTACTCACTTGTTTTGAACTAAAATATTTTATTCTTGAACGTAGAAGGAGTATAATCATGTACCTTTTCAAACGTTCCAACGGTCGATATTACATACGATATCAGCAACTCAATGGCAAGATGACATGTATTTCAACATGTACAAAAACGAAGTCTGATGCATTGAGGTTTGTTTCAAATTTCAGAAAAGAATTGGACTTTAGAGAGAGTCATAAAACTATCCCAATCAAGTTAAAAGATTTCTTTCGTGAATTTCTAAAGTATAGCGAATCTGTTCACCGTCCTAAACACACAGAGACTTTAGAAGCCTCATTCAACGTAATTATGAGATACTTTGGGGATATAGCACTCAGCGAATTAACAATAACCAGTCTGCAAAAATATGCTGAAGACAGATTAAGAAGTGTATCGGTTCATTCAGTAAAAAGAGACAAAGCAAATTTAAGTTCAGCATTCTCCTATGCAATCTCTCGAAAATATCTTTTAGATAATATTGCGAAAATGATTCGTCATCCAAAATTACCAGAGAAACAACCATCATTTTTGGGGGATTATGAGTTTGATTTACTCCTTGACAAAGTGAAGGAAGCTGATTTAAAAGATTTGTTCATCTTCGCTGTAAATACTGGACTTCGTCAAATGGAATTATTAACACTGCATTGGGGACAAATTGATTTTAAGGATAAGTATGTGATACTCGACAATTCTGGTTATCTGACAAAATCTAAAAAGGTTCGCACGATTCCTCTTTCACTAAAAGCGATGCAAATTGTTACTAATAGAGAACTGAAAAAAAATGGTCAGCTAGTGTTCACGTTAGAGGGGAAGCCGATTAAACCGGATTATATTTCACACAAATTCAAAAGTTATGTGTTAGAATCTAGAATCAATTCTAAGCTCAATTTTCATTCTTTGCGCCATACGTTCGCTAGCTGGTTAGTGCAGCGTGGTGTATCTATTTATGAAGTGTCAAAGTTGTTGGGACACAGTTCAGTTAATGTCACTCAGATTTATTCACATCTGAGAACGGATGACTTGAAGAATGCAATAGATAAATTAAATTAAAATATCCCCACTCAATTACGAGTTTTTAAAACATCGCATATCAGACATATATTTACTCTCAGCAGTCATAACCGATGTAGAATCCTTAGTTGTATGGGGGAATTTTATGTATGGGTTGATATTGTTAAAGTTTCTAGTTGACAATGCCTTTCTCAATTCCTAACTTATAAATATAAAAAAAGCTAACCAGCAATGGGGAAAAATATTTATAATATCTCTTCATGCATGAACGTATTAGCTGTCATAAGACTTTATATATAACAATAAATTTTTTTATTTCCATTTCACGTTTAGCTTATTTCCAACGCTAAAACTCAGTACTAGTTTAGAGTATTGGAAAACCTGATGGAATCGGATTATAGATAAGCGAGCCCCTATTTCCAAATAGTATATTGAAGGGATTTCAAAGGAAATGGAACGTAGATATGCAACTGCATGCACATCTATAATCCTTAGATAAGAATACACGCAGTATAAGTAATAGTTATGCAAAAAGAGTATAGCGGCAGCCGACAAATTGTTTTTGTATTAAAAGTAACCATTATCTTTTTTGGTTACATTTTTATTATAAATCATTTTTATATAAAAGTATTTACCCCTTCTTTTATGCCAAAGCCAGACCATATAGTAAATGATTTTGCATCTTATTATGTGGCTTCAAAATTATTACTGCAAGGGGAAATCCCATATAGAAGTTTGGATAAACATAGAACCATTGAACTATCTTCCGATGAAATGCAAAATTGGGACATTAATAAAAAAATAATCCCAGCTTATATTTATCCAACATTTCTAGCAGCAGTTATTTCCCCTTTAACAAAACTCCCTTTTAATCAAGCTCGTTTTATTTGGGAATTATTTTGTTTGGTGACGTTCTTTGGTGTAGTAGGATTTACTTTTTTTCTTTTAGGCAAACAAATAAAATTTGATTTTACATCACTGATAATTATTGGTGTTTTCTTTGCTTCAATGCCAACTTTGGAAACTATTACTCAAGGGCAAATTAATTATCAGATATTATTACTTATCCTATTGGCTTTTTATTTTCAGAAACAGAATAAACCAATTCTTGGCGGTATTCTCTTAGGTATAGCAACTCTAATTAAAGTTAGTCCGATAATTATGTTACTATATTTCCTTTATAAAAAGGATTTTAAATTTATTCAGTCATTTATGATTTTTTTAATATTATCTCTTTCACTCCTTTATATTCTATTCCCAAACGTTGACTTTACATTTATAAGCAGTGTTTTACCATCCATTAGCAGTATACCTAGCCTGAATAATAAAGCCATATCGGTTTGGTGGCAATATTTATTTTTAGATAATGAATATATTAATCCAGTAATTATTTCTCCCATTACTGCAAAGATATTTACTATAACTACAGCTATAGCAATTTTAATAATTACTTACATCTTATTTTTTAAAGGTAGAAAAAATACTTCAGACTCTAATCCCAAAAAATTACTTTTAGAATACGTCGTTTTAATCCTATCGCTAATGCTACTTCAACCGTACTTGGAGATACATCATTTAGTTTTTTCATTTATAGCAATTGCCTTTATAGTAAATTTTTATTCCAATCAAAAAGCACAAATTCTTGAAATAACTTTACTTATAATTTCTTTTATTTTAATTAATGGTCGTGGTTATAACTCATTTGAAAAATTAGGTGCTCATTGGTATAGCATATTTATCTCTAATCCACAAATCATAGGATTAATAATTTTACTGTCTTTGTTGTTTCGTATATACAAGAGGCATTTTGCATAACAAGTGCTTCAACCCGACAGCGTTTTCGCATTTGGCTTTTTGATAATTTTAATGTTAGTTGCTCCGTTTCAGCTAACTTGTTCAAAGTGTTCATACTAAATTAATTAACTTGCAAACCGTGCTTGCAAAGAAAAATAAGCACGGTTTGCCTAATCTTCGGCAGTTGTAGTTTCATCCGGCAGTCTTAAGCTGGGCTGCGGGTTAAGCACAACGCCGTTATGCAACTGACTGGAGAAAATAATATGGAAAAAATATTAAATAAAAATAGTACTCAGATAGCCATTATAGTTTTACTTTCAATTGTTTTTATTATTCTATTTGTTCAAATGTTTGGTAAAGCATATAGAAGTGGAGGTTACGATTTTACAAGTTATTTACTTTCATCAAAGGCATTATTAAACAATACTAACCCTTATATCCAAAACACACCATACCCTTACATATATCCTCTGTTTTTGGCTTCTATTTTAACACCATTTACATTCTTACCCTACAGTATAAATAATATTTTATGGTTTGCTATTAATGTCGGTTCATTCGGATTCTCTGTTTATCTTTTGCTAAAGATGTTTTATATAATGCCTCCATCAAAAAAAGTATTCTTAACAATTATATCTTTTATAGTCCTCTTAATCTTTAGCCCAATTCAAAATCACTTGTTAAATGGTCAAATTAATTTTTTAGTACTTCTATTTAGTACATTATTTTTTTATTGGTATGACAAGAATAACATACTTTCGAGTTTATTTCTTGCCTTTGCTATATCATTAAAAATTGTTCCTTTGATTTTTCTAATGTTTCTCTTATTAGAAAAAAGATATCGAGCTATTATCTTTACTATTGTTTTTACATTTATCTGTGTTTTTGTGCTACCATACCTTTTTATTGGTGTAAAAATAGTCAATTATTATTCTTATTATTTAGGCAACTTTATTTTTCATTCCTTTTCAACAAATACAGTCAATTATTCTGAATCTATGAATTTTACATTGTATGGTTTTATTAATAACATCTTTGTTAGCTCAAATGCATTCGGTATGTATTTACAAATTGTTAGTGCCTTCGTAGTTCTTCTCCCAATTTTATATTTACACTACCAACTTCTGAAAATAAATTATTTTCAAAGAAGAATAATTATATATTCATTGTTATCTTTATCCATATTGTTAATTAGTCCATCATCGCAAACTCATCACCTTGCTTTCATTATTCCTTCGATTTTTTGGATTATTATAAATTTCTATGAAAAAATTGATAAAGAAAAAAGATTTTTTATTTTATACTGCATACTTGTTTTTATTCTCTTTTGGTTAGGAAATATTTTTAAGAAGACACCGCTTGTTTTTCTATCCCTTTCCACATTATTTATTATAATTATACTATCAAAAAATAAAATTAACTATTTTAGGAGTGTAGCTAATGAATAAGTTCTATGGCGAAAAAGTATATAAAGAGTTTGGTAATTTTAGTGGTTATTTAGAAGAAACAGAATGCCCCATTTGTATACATCCACCAGTTCCTAAATTAATCTTCAGAAAAAAAGAAGGGGTAAGTATTCTCAAATGTCCGAATTGCGGAGTTTTATATGCCTCTCCAAGGTTTGATCCACCTTCCATTGATAAAATTTACGAAAATGAAGCCTTCTGCGATATGTCAAGATATGATAATTGGTCATACAACGAATGGATCCAAATGGGCGGTAGAGGTCAAAATGTTTCGAAACTTAAAACTGAACTAATTAAGAGATTTTTACCTATTGGTTCTTCAGTCTTGGACGTTGGGTGTGGCGTGGGTGAATTTGTTTGCGTGGCACTAAACAATGGCTTAAAAGCAGAAGGCATTGATATTAGTAATATGCTTATAAGCACTGGTCGCTCTAAACTAAACGTTCCTATCTATCAAACAGATATACAAAATTATAAACCTAGTCATAATTATGATGCAATTATGATTTGGGACGTTCTTGAACATCTAGTAAACCCGGTAGAAATATTAAATGCATGCAACTCTTTATTGAATGATAACGGCTATCTTTTTGCCCAAGTACCAAATTATAAAGGTATATCCAATAGATTGAAATCATTTATTAATCGTATAGGGTTTATTAAGAAGAATTATGGTCACTTTGGTTTTCCATATCATCTTTATTCCTTTGACAGAAAAAGTTTATCGTTTTTATATAAACAAGCCGGTTTTACAGCAATTCATTATGAGTCATGGTCACATTTACTTAAAGAAAATAAACACGGACTATTAAATGACTTTTTTATTTCTATTTCTAAAAAATATTGTCTCACGGATTACATTACGGCAGTCGTTAAAAAGATATAACAGATTTTTGCTATTAGCCAAAACACATAACCAGCTTTTCCACCCGACCGCGTTTTCACTGCGGCAGTATTAGTATTTTCATGTTTGGTGAAAAAGGTAAGCTTTGTTGCTTAAAGTTGTTCTATCAAATAAAAATATTAAATCATTTGGCAGTAGCTTTTTATTCGGCACTCTTGTTCTGGGCTGCCGGTTAGCGACAACTTCGTTATAAGGCTCAAGAATTGATCCGATGTTAATATTGATTTAGACTACTTAAAGGGCTATATTGTAGTCGCAAAAAGAAAGGGAATAAAATGAAATTTAGTGAAGCCGTAAAACCAATTAGTTACCTAAAAACTCATGCTTCAGAGGTTGTTCGGGATGTTGTAGAAAATCGAAAAACATTAATTATTACTCATAATGGTGAAGCAAAGGTTATTCTTCAAGATGTTAAAGTTTATGAGAAGACACAAGAGAGTATTGCTCTGTTAAAAATACTTGCATTAAGCGGAAGAGAAATCAAAAAGGGTAATTATAAAACACTTGAAAAATCGTTTGAGAATGTTCGAAATCGTATAAATGATTTTAAACGGTGCCAGCGTGAAATTCAAAGTTAATATTGTTTCTTCTGCTGAAGAAGACTTATTGGAAATTTATCAATATGTTTTTTTCAATGATTCGGAAGAAAAAGCAGAGAGAATATACTCTAAATTGTATGAGAAATGTCAATCCCTTCAAGAATATCCAAATCGTGGTCATGTCCCTCCTGAATTAAGTTTACTTGGAATAGATGATTTCCTTGAACTAACATATAAACCTTATCGTATTATTTATCAAATTATCGAGAAAGTAGTTTTCATCCATTGTGTTTTAGATGGTCGCAGAGATATGCAAAAACTATTACAAGAAAGATTAATGCGAGAGTAAAATGCCTTATAACCAGCCGCTCAACACGGACAGCGTTTTTCAGCGCGGCATTTGTGAAGTTATAATGTTGTTTTTACAAAACCAAATTGCTCTTTAAAGTATGTAGTTCTAAGAAATATTTTTATAAATAGAAGTTGTTCCGGTTAATTTGCATTGCTGTTCTGGACGGCGCTTTAGTTGCAACGCCGTTATGTTGCACTAATATAAGGGGCATTTATGAAAGTGAAAATTATAGCAATATTATTGTTAATGAATATTTGTATGTATGCTCAAATTAATGGCAAGCGTCTTGAGTTATCTTTTTCTGGAGCTTTTGGCGAAGCAAAATCATCCTATGAATCAACGAGTAGCACATATAGTTATACTTCATAAGGAGAATTTCATTATTATCTATTTTCCAGTATTCGTTCTGGTTATTTATTAAATCCCAACTTTGAAGTAGAACCAGAACTTCAAATTTTACTTTTAGAGAAAATTGATCCATCATATAGTATAAATGCAAATTTAGTTTACAACATTGATATCGACAGCTCGCGAGTAAAACCTTTCTTACTAATTGGTAATGGAATTGGTAACACAGTCCCTATTTATGGAAGTTTATTCGCAATCGAATCTTATGAAGGGAATAAATTATCAGTAAATCAATTCAATGCTGGGCTTGGTATGAAAATCTTTGTAACAAATAGCATCGCGATTCGAACTGAGTATCGTTTTCAACAATACAATTACAAAAAAGATTATTCTAATATCAAAACAACATTAAAGTATACTTATTACTTTCATCAATTATTATTTGGTGTTTCCTTTTTATTATAAAAGCAACATAACCAGCAACTCAAAGCGACCGC
>JAKAMS010000473.1 GCA_021812745.1 Bacteroidota bacterium
TCAAGCGCGTAAGAATCTTTGTTAAATTCTTCAACTGTAGGAAATTCCATTCCTAATCTTGGTGCGTTTGCAAGATTGTCTTCGCAATATGATCTGACTGTTTCTTTTAATACAGCCGGAACTTTTGCGAGAGGTGCCGGCGCCGGACCGGATTTAATTTCTGCGAAATATTTATCAATCCATTTTTTTGTCTGGGCAACGTCAATATCTCCGGCAACAATTAAAGTAGCATTGCTTGGTACATAATACTTTGCATGAAAATCAAATACGTCTTGTAAAGATGCCGCCGCGAGATCGTCAAGTTCGCCAATTACAGTATGACCGTAAGGATGCGTTGGCGGATACATCAGCTTTGTTGACATATACTGGCTTTGAGAATATGCTCTGTTATCGCCCTGACGTTTTTCATTCTGCACAACATTCTGCTGTGTTTCAAATGTTTTCTGATTAACCTTGCTTAAAAGGAAACCCATTCTATCGGATTCCATCCACAAAGCCATTTCAACTGCATTCTTAGGAATTACTTCAAAATAATTTGTTCTGTCTGTATTGGTTGAACCGTTAACATTTGATGCGCCGGCGGTTTGTAATTTCTTAAACCATTGACCTTGCGGTATATCCTGCGATTCGTTGAACCGCAAATGTTCGAACAGATGCGCAAAGCCGGTTTTGCCTTGAACTTCTCTTCCGGAGCCGACATGGTAAACAACATATACTGCCGCAATCGGATCTGATTTGTCTACGTGTAGAATTACATTTAATCCGTTTGAGAGTTTGTACTTTTCATAAGGAATTTTGAATTCCTTTTTCTTTTCACCGCCGAATAGCGTTATGCTAAAAGATAAAACCAAAGCAATAAATAAATACGAACGGTTGTGTTTCATTATTCCTCCAAGGAATTATTTGTTAATTGATCTATCTATGTGAAAGATTTTTTGAAGTCATAATAAAAAGTGCGTTAACAATTTTAGTGCGATAATTTAGCTCTTTTTAACTACTGAAAAGTAACGGATAAATGCTATTAACACTTTTTAACAAATCAGTTTTTATTAGAACAACCTGTTGTGCGAATAAGAATGTAAACCGTTCAGCCACGAAAACCGCTGACAAGTAAAACGGTTCTAACATTGTGTTTTGTATTTCTAACCCCGCAATTAATCGCAGAGTTAATCAAAGGAACAACAATAAAAGATTACTTTTTGAAACGGTCTTGCGGTAATCTCAAATTCTACAAATAGATTGCATGCATGGGGCGGCTGCCTTTCCGTGGTCATATCGTTCAAATGGATAAAAATATTTTAATTTGTTTCATCATTAGCGTGCATTCACTAAATTTCAATTCAAAATAACTACCGCAGATTTCTTATGGCTCTTAGCTGGAACGAAATTAAGAAACGCTCAATCGAATTTGTTAAAGAGTGGGAAGACGAAACACGCGAACACGCCGAAGCTAAAACTTTTTGGGATTCGTTCTTCAATATTTTTGGAATTACACGCAGAAGAATTGCATCCTTTGAAGAACCTGTTAAAAACCTTGATAAAGAGCAGGGCTTTATTGACCTCTTCTGGAAAAGCAATCTAATTGTTGAACATAAATCCAAAGGGAAAAATCTTGATAAAGCTTACACTCAAGCGCTCTCTTATTTTAGCGGATTAAAAGAAGATGAATTGCCAAAGTATGTTATTGTTTCAGATTTCTCCCGCTTCCGGCTTTATGATATTGACGAGGATTCTCATTTCGATTTTGACCTGAAGGATTTACCAAAGAACATTCACCGTTTCGGTTTTATTCTCGGTTACCAAAAGAAAACATATAAAGATGAAGACCCGGTTAATATTATTGCGGCAGAAAAAATGGGCAAGTTTCACGACGCGCTTTTAGCAAGCGGTTATACAGGTCATCAGCTTGAACTCTTTTTGGTGCGGCTTTTATTTTGTCTCTTTGCGGATGACACCGGAATCTTTACCAAAGATCATTTCTCTTTTTACATCCAGAACAAAACTAAAATTGACGGCTCCGATCTTGGAATGCACATTGCCGTTATCTTCCAAATGTTAAATACGGATTACACGCTCCGCCAAAATAATATTGACGAAGACCTTGCCGCATTTCCTTATGTGAACGGAAAACTTTTTGAAGAACAATTCCCCGTGCCTTCTTTCGACAGCACAATGCGGAATATTTTAATTGACTGCGCCTCTTTCGATTGGAGTAAAATTTCTCCCGCAATATTCGGCTCTATGTTTCAATCCGTTATTGATGCGGAGATACGGCGCAATCTGGGCGCTCATTACACTTCCGAAAAGAACATTCTAAAAGTGATTAAAGGTTTATTCCTTGATGACCTTTACGATGAATTTGAGAAAGCTAAAAACAGTGCTCAAAAGTTGGAAACGTTTCATGCTAAAATTGCCTCTCTTACATTTTTAGATCCCGCTTGCGGATGCGGCAACTTTTTGATTATAACTTACCGCGAACTCCGCCTTCTCGAAATTAAAATTCTGAAACAGATATTTAAACTCACTAAGAAAGAGCAGTTGGAACTTGATGTTCAGTTTTTATCCAAGATTGATGTTGACGCGATGTACGGAATTGAATTTGAAGAGTTCCCCGCACGCATTGCGGAAGTTGCTCTCTGGCTTACAGATCATCAATGCAACATGGTTCTCTCTCAAGAGTTCGGACAGTATTATGTGCGTCTGCCTCTTA
>JAKAMS010000474.1 GCA_021812745.1 Bacteroidota bacterium
CTCGAAGAGAGAGAGAGCAAAGTATGCCGTTTCTGCGAGTTTAGAACAGTTTGCCGGATTGACGAAACAGGCAATATTCAACTGAACTAAGTTGAATTCTTGAATAGAATTTTTTAAGTTTCGACTGCCACTGCAGAAATGCAGTGGCAATTTTTTTTTCTAAGGACTAACTAGGAGTTTAAGAAGTGACAAATTTTGTCTATTTGAGCAAAGAAAGAATAAGAGAGCTCGAAAAAGAATTGACTGATATGAAAACCAAAGGGCGCAAATCTATGGCGGAAAGAATTGCAGAAGCGCGTTCACATGGCGATCTATCGGAAAATGCCGAGTATGATGCCGCCAAAGAGGAACAGGGATTACTCGAATTGAGAATAAGTAAAATGGAAGACCTCCTCTCAAGAGCATCTGTAATAGATATCACCAATATGCCTAAAGATCAGGCGCATATTCTTTCCACACTTACAGTTAAGAATTTGAACAACTCCAAAACTTATAAATATACTTTAGTCTCTCCCGAAGAAGCTGATATTGACCAAGGGAAAATTTCTATTACCTCTCCGGTGGGACAGTCGTTAATGGGCACCAAAGTAAAACAAGTAGTTCAGGCAAAAGTACCGGCTGGGCTAATCAAGTTTGAAGTTCTCAGTATCGAATAAATCTGTTTCTAAAATTATTTTTCGGAAATTTACGGAAAGTCTCTTATGAGACTTTCTTTTTATTAGAGAGCATTCTAAATCCCGGTTTATTGAGAGAAGAATCTCAATTAGCTAAATCGAGATTTTTCGTAACGACTACTACTTTACTCAGAATGATGATTACAGGAATTGATGAATGAAAAGAACCGAACAAAAAGTTCTAAAATTTATCGAACAGTTCAAGCTGATTAATAAAGGCGATAAAATTTTAGTCTCTTTCAGCGGTGGACCCGATTCCGTTTTTGCTCTTCATTTCTTAAACAAGTTTAAGAAGAAATATGGAATTGAATTACTGGCTCTTCATTTCAACCATGGTTTACGCGGTAAAGAATCCGATGATGATGCGAGTTTTGCAAAAGAATTTTGTGACCGGATGAATGTTGAACTTATTGTGCAGAATCTGAATGTGAAAACTTTTGCTAAGAAAAATAAGTTCTCAATTGAAGAAGCAGCGCGGCTGCTGAGATATAAAAACTTAGAGATCATTGCTAAAAAAAGAAGCTGTACAAAAATTGTAACGGCTCATAATCTTAGCGATAATACTGAAACTATTTTGATGAACCTTTTCAACGGAACCGGACTCTCTGGATTAATGGGAATTCCGATTCAAAGGGAAAATATTGTACGCCCGCTAATCTGTCTGAGCAAACAAGAAATTTCCGAGTATCTGCTAAAAGAAAAAATTAATTACCGTGTAGATTCATCAAATCTGAGTGATGATTTCCGAAGGAATTATATACGCAACCGGATAGTTCCATTGATCAAGGCAAAACTCAATCCTCAAATTGATGAAGCAGTATTCCGTTCATCTCAAAATTTGGCTAATTCTCTTCAGCTTAACGAAACTCTCGTTGCCTATCTTAAGTCGCGGTTTGTTGATTATAAGCAGAATGCCGTGAACATTCAGATTAATTTGAGCGAAATATTTCAAGGCGTAATACCCGGAGAATTATTAAGAACCATATTAAAAGAACATTTTGAATACTCGCTTGAATTTGATGATTACCAAAAAATTAATTCTCTTTTGTTAAAACAGAAAGGAAGGAAAGTCCAGCTAGCGTCAAACCTAATTGCGCTGAGGGAAAGCGAAAGCATTAGAATCCAAAGAGTGCAAAAGACATCTAATGGAAAACTCCAAATTGAAATTGGAAACAGAGTCCTTTTCAGTTCTAGAAAGTTTGGTGTTGAATCAACCGCCAAAGAGAAGATAAAATTTAGGGGCGACGGGAAAACGGAATTTATCTCTGCAGATAATCTAAATGAAAAGTTTATTTTAAGAGTGTGGAAACCGGGAGATAAATTCAAACCGATTGGAATGAATCACTTTAAAAAAGTATCGGATTTTTTAACAGATCTAAAAATCCCTTCATCAGAACGGAAAGATCAACTTGTTCTGTTAAACCGGAACCAAATTGTATGGATTGTTGGTTTAAGAATAGACGACCGGGTAAAACTGAATTCAAAAACAAAAAAAATATATAAGCTATGGGTGAAATAAAAAACAGTAACAACGAGATTTGGGTCGGAACTGAAAAATTTGTTCCTTACCTGACCGAAGAAGTGATTCAAAAAAGAATTGCAGAGCTTGGCAAGCAACTTTCTGAGGAATATAAATCGAAGCTCCCAATTTTTATTGGAGTTCTGAATGGCTCTTTTATGTTCATGTCGGACTTACTGAAGAATATAACAATCAACTGCGAGATGGATTTTTTCAAACTCTCAAGTTATGGCGATGAAAAAATTTCTTCGGGTAAAGTTAAGCTTGTTAAAGATTTGAATGCCGATATCAATGACCGTCATCTTATAATAGTTGAAGATATTATTGATACTGGCTTGTCAATCAATTACATCGAAAAGATAATTAAGGAACACAATCCCGCAAGTATGAAAATTGCATCTCTTCTGGTGAAGCCGGAGAGTTTAAAATATGATGTCGGAATTGATTATATTGGCTTCAAAATTCCAAATAAATTTGTGATTGGATACGGTCTCGATTACGCTCAGAA
>JAKAMS010000044.1 GCA_021812745.1 Bacteroidota bacterium
AATTTTGCTAAAGACAAATCCGGATTGAGAATATTGGATATCGGCACCGGAAGCGGAAATATCCCGATCGCACTTGCAAAGAATTTAACCAATGCTGAGATTACATCGGTTGATGTTTCTGCAAATGCAATCGAAGTTGCAAAAGAAAATGCTCTTCTAAATAATGTTGAATCAAAAGTAGAGTTTATTCTTTCTGATATTTATCACTTAAAAATTGAAACCGATTTGTTTGATATAGTGGTTTCAAATCCTCCTTACATCAGCGCGGAAGAATATCCAACGCTTCAAAAAGAGATTGTTGATTATGAACCGTCTATTGCTTTAACCGATTCCAATGACGGTTTGAATTTTTACAGAACCATTACGGAAAAATCAAAATCATTTTTGAAAAAAGAAGGCAAAATTTTTTTCGAAATTGGGAAAGAACAATTTGACGATGTTGAGAAGATACTCTTGAAGAACAATTTCCTGAATATTAAGATTACAAAAGATTATCAGCAAATAGAACGGGTAATATCGGGAGAATTGAAATGAGAGCTTTAGTTCAAAGAGTTTCGGAATCATCGGTAACTATTAGCAAGCCGGAATATTTCTCGGAAATAAAAAAAGGAATTGTAATACTCCTAGGCGTTAGAGATGGCGATACTGAAGATGATCTTTCCTTTGTAGCTGACAAATGTTCGAACCTAAGAATTTTTGAAGATGAAAATGAAAAGATGAATCTTTCTTTGAAAGAGATTGACGGGGAAGTTCTTGTCATATCACAATTCACTCTTTACGGCGATGCGAGAAAAGGTAACCGCCCGAGTTTTATTGAAGCTGCCCGCCCGGAAATTGCAGAAGTTATGTACAATAAATTTATTCAGCGAATGAAGAGCAATCTCGGCGATGAAAAAGTGAAAAACGGTATATTCGGTTCGATGATGCTTGTAAAAATATTTAATGACGGGCCAGTAACAATCATAGTAGAATCAAAAGGTGAAAAGAGGGATTAGATTGCACTCAACAATCATGGTTTTCATAGACGGTGTTGGAATTGGAAAAGAAGATTATCAGAGTAATCCTTTTTTCAAATATGGATTCAAAACATTCTCTGAATTATTCGGAGAGATACCTCATCTTGGCAGACAGAAATTAAAAGGAGAGAATGCTTTTTTCTTTCCGGTAGATCCTCTTATGGGTGTTGCAGATATACCTCTAAGCGGCACAGGTCAAACATCAATATTCTGCGGAGTGAATGCGCCTAAAATTATTGGCAAGCATTTTGGTCCATATCCTTATTCTACATTAGTACCGATAATAAAAGAAAAAAATATTTTTCTTGAATTCATGAAAAGAAAAAAGAAAGTTTCATTTGCTAATGCTTATCCCAAAGTATTTTTCGATTACGTTAATTCCGGCAGAAGAAGATTAAGCGTAACAACCTTGAGCTGTATTTTGAATGGAATGAGATTGAATAAAATATCCGACCTTCGCAAAGGTAATGCTCTCAGCGCCGAGATAGACAACCGCCGCCTTGTTGAGCGGATGAATTACAAGATGCCGATTATTAAAGCGGAGACAGCTGCAAATAGACTTTTGCGGATAGGCGCAAAAAATCATTTTACACTATTCGAGATTTTTCACACCGATCATTTAGGGCACGGCAGAAATATTGAATGGCTTGAACACACAACCGGTGTTCTTGACCGATTTCTTTATCACTTAATTACTAATCTAACAAAAGATATGACGCTTGTTGTTTGTTCAGATCACGGAAATTTTGAAGATCTTTCTGTCAAAATGCATACGCTTAATCCCGCGATAGGAATTTCTGCCGGAAAACATTCGGAATTCCTCTCTAAAAAGATTAAAAAATTATATGATATAAAACCCGCAATAATGGAGATGTATGATTGAATAACTATCCACTCATAAGGTTTGTAATAATCTTTATAGTCGGAATTATAGCTCAATCAATTTTACAAGTACGGATTTCTATATTAATAATCTTTTTTGCACTTCTACTCATCTTCACAATTGTTCTGCTGCTTATCAAGAAAGATAAATTTGAATATACCAAAAAGATAGCCGTTGGTTTAGCTATTATGTTGTTTGGTGCTGTCTACTTCAGTTTATCCAACCAGAAAGAAGTTCGTTATCCGTTTCCTGAACCAAAATATTCGAATGTGAAAATTGATGGAACCATCGGCAGAATTGAATTAAGACGGGAAGGAAGGATCAATCTATATCTAATCAATGACTCTGTTAAAATAAAAGAGAAATCCTATATCGAAAAAATTAATCTTCTCTGTTCTATTTATGATGACAATAAGAAAACAGATAAATTATTTAGCGAGCTTTCAGTAGGGAACACAATAAGTCTTAAAGGAACTTTACAACAACCGAGGAATGAAAGAAACCCTGGTGAGTTTGATTATGAAAAATATCTTAACAGCAAAGGGATTGTTGCCATTGCAAATGTTTATAATACTGATAGTGTAAAGTTTATTTCTAAAGAAGTTTCTATCATAAAGAATACAATATTTCAGATCCGTAAAAAGATTGATGAACAAATCCGTCTGCTTCATAACAAAACAACCAGCGCACTTCTGCGGGGATTAATTCTTGCGGATAGAAGTTTAATAGATTATCAGATCAATGATTATTTTATAAATGCAGGTGTTGTACATGTTCTTTCTGTCTCAGGTTTACATGTCGGTTATATTGTTCTGATCTTTTTAGTACTCTTCAATCGTTTCAATATATATATGCGTTATTTGCTAACATTTATCGGATTATTGTTCTATATGATTATAACCGGTGCAGATGCGCCTGTGTTCAGATCAACAGTAATGGCGTTGGTATTATTAGCTGCGCCATTAACCGGAAGAGATTATAACAGCTTAAACTCTCTCTCGTTTTCAGCTCTAGTTATTCTGCTGATAAGTCCAAAGGAATTATTTAACCCAAGTTTCCAATTATCGTTTTCGGCAATATTATCGCTAATTATAATTTATCCGCCGCTAAAGCGGTTTATTGATAATCTTCATATCAAACCAAAAGCGCTTAATTGGATTATAATATTTTGCATGACTTCAATTGCCGCTCAACTTGGAACACTTCCATTCACACTAACATATTTTCATCGGCTTTCGGTTTCGGCGCTGCTAGCCAACTTTATTGTCATTCCCGTTTCGGGTGCAATTGTTGCTCTCGGTATTCTATCAATTGCCGTTGGCTCACTATCGTTATGGATTGGTTCCGTAATTGCTTCTGCAAACGAGTTGCTGACATATTTCACTTATTGGTTTGTTCAATTGTTAGGAAAGAAAGAATATTCTTATATAACTATAAATCAATTTTCGGTTTACGATGCCGTCATTTTTTATCTAATCTTAGCCCAAATATTTTTTATTCTTAAAAAATTTATTACTTCTTCTGCAAAGATTATTGCGGTTTTATCTTCGATTATTCTGATGGTACTGCTAATGCGTTTTGATAATTATAGTCTGATGCCAAAGAACACTCTTTCTGTTATGGCGGTTGATGTCGGGCAAGGAGATGCATTCCTTATAAAATTCCCCAATATGAAAACAGCATTAATAGATGCCGGCGACAAAACAGAATATTTTGACAACGGCAGCCGTGTGATTCTTCCTCTTCTTGATAAACTCGAAATTGACACGCTTGATTACGCATTTATCTCTCATGTGGATTCTGATCATTATAGAGGAATGGAAGCGATAATAAAAGAACACAGAGTAAAATCGGTATATAAGCCAAAGTTAGATTCTTCATCGGCAAGTGATTTGGAGTTTGAAAAATTCTTACACTTGCAGAATTACCAGCCGCACTATTATTCAAAAGTAATTCTTTCGGTCGGAAATTCTCGTATTTATGTTTTGAATGATACAATAAACAATTATTTTGAATCACAAAATTCTAACGATAGAAGCGGAATGTTAAAATTGGCAGCCGGGCATACTTCATTTCTTTTCACTGGTGATGCAAGCGTAACTGCCGAAGGTAATTATGTCGCCAGATATAAATCATTTCTGCGTTCAAATGTTTTGAAGGTTGGTCATCATGGTAGCAAATCCAGCACAAGTGATGAATTCTTAAAAAATGTAAAACCGGAAACGGCAATTATCAGTGCCGGGGTCGCTAACAAATTCCGGCATCCAAGTAAAGTGATTTTAGAAAAATTAACTCAAAACAATGTTAAGATTTTCCGCACAGATAAAAGCGGTGCCATACTGCTTCAATCTGATGGAAGAACAATCAACCCAATAAACTGGAAACAGATGAAATCCGGTTTTAATTTTTAATCCAATAAAGAGAAAGAATGCAAATAGAAGAAAACGTTTCACTTAAAAGATATAATACATTCGGTGTTGATGTTAATGCCCGCTATTTTGTAGAGATCAAAACCGAAGAAGATCTGCAAGAAGCAATAACAAACCAAGAATTCAAAAAAGACAAAAAATTATTTCTCGGCGGCGGCAGTAATATTCTGTTTACAAAAGATTATGATGGTCTTATTGCCAAAGTCTCTACAAAAGGGAATAGAGTTGTTGAAGAAAACGGAAAAGAAGTTTTTGTGGAATCGTCAGCCGGTGAAAAGTGGAATGATTTTGTAACGTACTGTGTTGAAAAGAATTTCTTTGGAGTTGAAAATTTATCATTGATACCCGGAACTGTTGGCGCTGCGCCAATACAAAATATTGGTGCTTACGGAGTCGAGTTGAAAGATGTTTTCGAATCTCTTGAAGGAATAATGATAGATACAGGTGAAAAAAAATCATTCGCTAAAAATGAATGTCAATTCGATTACCGCGACAGTATCTTCAAGAAAAAATATAAGAACAACTTCCTTATCACAAAAGTTATTTTCCGTTTGAAAAAAGAAAAGAACTTCAATCTAAACTACCGGGCGTTTCAATCATATCTTAAACCGGGCAATCAAAATAAATTAACGCTTAGAGAAATGAGTGAACTTGTGAAAAGAATAAGGCGGGATAAACTGCCGAATCCTCAGAAGTACGGTAACGCCGGAAGCTTTTTCAAAAACCCTGAAGTTGACTTAAGAAAAATTAATGAACTGCAAGAAAGATTTAATGACCTTGTTCATTTCAAAGTGGAAGAAGATAAATATAAAATATCAGCCGGCTGGTTAATTGAAAAATGCGGCTTTAGAGGGAAAAATATGGGTAAGGTTGGCACGTATAAAAAGCAAGCGTTAGTAATTATTAATTTTGGCGGGGCTGCGGGGGATGAGATAAAAGGATTTGCGGAAAATATTCAGAAGGCTGTCTTAAATAAATTTGATGTCAACTTAACTCCGGAAGTAAATATTATCTAACTAAAACTCTCAGGGTGAATTATGGATCTACTAGTTTCTGTGATCGGTTTATCATTAATTACTTACTTTGTTATTCTGCTTGGAGCAACACGTCTTGCAATTAAAAAAGGATTTAACGCGGTAGTAATGTTTTTATCTGCGCTTCTTGTTCCTCCTGTTGCTGTAATTATTGTTCTTTTTATTTATGGTAGGAAAGAAGTTGAACGTGATGAAAAAAATACTTTTACTAATATCATTTGGGAAGTTACACAACCCTTCATTGATCTAGCACATACTTCTCGTGCATTACTCGGTTTGAATATATCATACATACTGGAAGGTCTTACATACTTTGGTGTTGTAGGACTACTTGCAATTTATTTTAACGATTATATAAAACTTGACGACATCCGCGCTGGAAATATGGTTGGAGTTCTTACTGCAGGAATTACATTAAGCATGTTGTTCCTCGGAGCTACGGTTGATCTTGTCGGAGTACGCAAAGCATTATTGTATGCGCTCTCATTCATGTTTTTTGGAAGAATTCTATTATCAACGGCGCCGCATCTCGGTGCACCGGGACTCTGGGGTTCTGCTCACATCTATTCTTTGCTTGGAATTCTTGGCGTTGTGATCGGTTACGGAATGTACCAGCCGGCAGCTTATGCGGCAGTTAAAAAATTTACAACGGAAAAAACCGCAGCAATGGGTTACGCAATGTTGTATGCCCTGATGAACCTCGGCGGATTTTTGCCTGGACTAATTTCTCCTCCGATCAGAAGAGCTACAAGTATTCTTGGTGTGTTCTGGGTTTATGTTGCTTTGACCGTTATCGGAATTGCCGTCGTATATTTTATTATGACGAAAAAAGCCGTTGCAAAAGCAATAAAAGATGCGGGTATAGAAAAGAATGAAAATATTGAAGAAAATGAAGGAAATGGATTCAAAGTATTTTTTGAAATGTTGAAACAAAAATATTCTGATAACAAAAAGAAAGCTATAGGATTCCTATTCCTTTTTTTCTTTCTTTTAATAATATCAGTAATAAAACAGACTCAGCTCGAATATTTCATGAGTTTAATCAGTGATAAAAATTCATTCATATATTACATCCTAAATATTAATTGGATCTATATTACTGCAATAATTGGAATATTTTTTGTTTTATTAATAATTACAGATCTACGTTTTGTCTTTTTCATTTTTGCTTTGATACCCGTACAGACTTTATTTGCTCACAATTGGCTGACGATACCTCAATATACGAGCAGAGCATTTGCGGGATTTGTGAAAGATAATTATGAATTTTTTGTAAACCTAAATCCTATTTTCATCTTCATTTTTACTCCTATGATTGCAGCACTTACATCGAAAAAGAATGCTTACACAATGATGATAATCGGAACATTTGTAATGGCTTCTCCAACTTTTATCCTTGCATTAGGACCGAACATAAATACGTTGATCGCTTACATAATTATTATGACTATCGGTGAAGCGATGTGGCAACCGAGATTTTTACAATGGGTCGCAGAGATTGCACCTAAGAACATGACTGGCATTTACATGGGCATCGGACAATTTCCATGGTTCCTTACAAAAGTAGTTACAAGTCTTTACTCCGGCTGGTTCTTAATGCATTATTGTCCTTCACCTGAACAGACACCATCTGTTCCTATGAATACGGAATTTATGTGGCTCATCTACGGTTTTATTGCAATTATGTCGCCTGTATTTTTAATCTTAGCGCGTAAATGGATGATGAAAGGTTTTAAAACTAAACACGGCGAATAGATAAAGCGGAAGGTAGAGAACATTCTAAATGTAAAAAGGTGGAGTTAGTTCTTCACCTTTTTACATACTCGATTGAACACTCTGCAATTAGTCGCTAAAATTCATTAAATTTCATTTACAAATATTCTATTGGAAGAGTGGACCTCGCAAAGCAATATATAATACAATGCATAGTAGCGGCAGCCAATAATCTCAGATTAAGCTCCGAGAAAATTGAAACTGTTGCTTTAATACGTGAGCGGTTGAACTCTGCCGAAAATCTATCCGAAGAAATCAAAAATTTCAAAAAGATCACCGAACTTTCTAAGCTTGGAATTAAGCTCAGTGAAATTCAGATTTTTATTGATGCGGGTAAGATTGACTTCATGAAGTTATCAGATAAATTCAAAGAACATTACTATGGTTTAGTCAGCGAAATGAATGGCGTGCTGGATGTATTAACTCCTCAAGCTGCAAGAACTGTTTTTTTTAAAATAGATGAAAAACTTCTCAATGTAGATTTATCAAAGCGCGATGAAAAACCCGGTAACGATAGTCAAACTCCCAAAATTAATGTTACACCGGAGATTGAATTGCCTAGGCGTTCACGCGCCGATGAATTACGCGAAGCTATAATATTTGAAGAGCTGAATAAGGGCACCGAGCTAAATTTTGAGAACTATGAAGAAAAAGTATTGCGCCCGGTAAAAGAACTCGATTCATTTCTTAACCGCGTTATGAAATACGAGTTTACCGAAAATGAAATCAAGAATCATATCCGGATAATGAATGAGAATGCCGAATATTCTAAAAAAATTGGATTCGAAATTCTATCGAACATGCATTCTATCTTTGCCCGCGGTTTAGAATTGATTGATAAAAAGAAAATTGCGGCGAGTCCAAATGTTGTTGAATCTCTGAGGGCTTGTTTAATTGTAATTGTTGCTGTAGTACGCGGTAAAGAAGTGGATATAACAAGTTATCTAAATAGAGCAGAAAATTTTGGCAGAACTATCAGTACAAATCAAAAGGAAAGATAAATGGAGCTATATGCAGTTATAATGGCCGGTGGTGTAGGTTCAAGATTCTGGCCCAGAAGCAAAGAGAAAAAACCGAAACAGTTGATTCGCATCTTTGGCGAGAATACAATGATTCAAGATACGGTTAAACGGTTGGAAGGATTAATTGCAAATGACCACATCTATATTGTTACAAATAAAATTCAGAAGTTGAGAGTTAAAGAACAGCTTCCGCAAATTCCTGAGCAAAATATTCTTGATGAACCGTTCGGTAAAAATACCGCCGCTTGTATTGGACTTGCTTCTGTAGTTATAAAAAGCAAGAATGAAAATGCTGTTATGATTACTCTTCCTGCAGATCACCTAATTCAAGACGATGAAGAGTTTAGAAAATGTTTATTAACCGCTTCTGAATTTGCGGATAAATCAAAAGGACTTGTAACAATTGGTATTAAGCCCAACCGTCCAGAAACCGGTTATGGTTATATTCAGTTTGACGAAACCGAAGTTGATAAGAATATTCATAAAGTCCTTACGTTTGCAGAGAAACCAAATATTGAAACCGCACAACGATTTCTTGAAGCAGGCGACTTCTTATGGAATTCTGGGATATTCATCTGGCGTGCAGATGCTATACTTGGCGAGATGCAGAAATATTTGCCTGATCTATTTGACGGACTTGAAAAGATAGAAGAAGCGGTTGGAACTTCTGATTTTGATAGGGAAGTCGTGCGAGTTTACGGTCAATTGAAAAGCATTTCAATTGACTATGGTGTAATGGAAAAATCCGATAAAGTTTTTCTTACTCAAGCTGATTTTTATTGGAATGATGTTGGAAATTGGGAAGCAGTTTATGAAATTTCGGATAAGAACGAAGACGGTAATGCTATAGTTGGAGATGTTTATACAGAGAAAGCATTCAATTCATATCTCTTTTCTCCAAGAAAATTTGCTGCTGTTATTGGTGTGGAAAATTTAATTGTGATTAATACTAACGATTCTCTGCTGGTTTGTCATAGAAACAATGCTCAAGATGTCCGCCTGGTTGTAGAACATCTTAAGATGAATAAACGGAATGAACTTGTATAGGAATTTCTAAAGAGATCTCATTTATGGCTAAAAAATTAATTACAGAAGATGATGTAAAAAAAATTCTTAAGAAAGGTGAAAGAGAAATTTTAGTTGAAGCGGGATCTGTTTTAACTCCATTGGCTAAAGATAGAATTCTCCATTCCGGATTAAAAATTGTCGCGGCTAATTCATCTGGCAAAAATTCAATGTCAAACGAGCAAACAAAAATTGCAATCGGCTCAGATCATACAGGTGTGAAGATGAAAAAAATTCTGTATGATTATTTGAAGAAGAAAAATTTTGATTTGTCCGATGTTGGCACCTTTACTGAAGATGCTGTTGATTATCCGGATATAGCATTTAATGTTGCTAACCGGGTTGCGGTTGGAGAAGTTAAATTTGGAATCTTATTGGATGCAACCGGAATTCCATCGGCAATTACTGCTAATAAAGTCCCCGGAATTAGAGCCGCTACATGTTATAATGAATTTTCAGCGAAAAGTTCTCGAGAACACAATGACGCTAATATATTAGTCGTTGGCGCGCGAGCATTGGGTGAAGAAACAATAAAATCTATTGCTGATGTCTGGTTATCATCAAAATTTCTTGGAGACCGTCATCAGAAACGGTTGGATAAAATAAAAACAATTGAAGAGAAGTATTCTAAAAAGTAGTGAATGATTTTTTTATAGTAATCATTTATTTCATCCCACAGACAGAGTAATACCATTGTATATTGAAAAAGCATTCGTAGAATCAGTCGAAAAATTAAGCGAAGAAACATTTCTGATGAAAGTATTTTCACCGGCGGTTGCTTACATAGCAAAACCGGGTCAGTTCTGTAATATCAAAGTTTCAGAAAGCAATTTTCCGCTTCTTAGAAGACCTTTTAGCATCAGTAATGTTGATGGTGATTATGTTTTTTTTCTATTCGATATTCATGGAGAGGGAACTAAAATATTATCCTCAAAGAAAAACGGAGATACTGTTGAGCTACTAGGTCCGCTTGGCAAAGGTTTTATGTTTGATGATGATTATGAAACGGCTGTAATTGTTGCCGGGGGACTTGGAGCCGCACCGTTTCCATTTTTAATAAAAAATATTTCCAGTGAGAAAAATATAGTTTGTTTAGTTGGCGGAAGATCAAAAAAACAAATTGTTACAAATGGTCTTAAAAATATTGAAATCGCGACCGATGACGGGTCGGAAGGATTTAAAGGTACGGTGATTGATCTTCTGAAAGAAAAGGTTAAAAGTATATCCAAGAGCAAATTTAGAATATTTGCATGTGGTCCTAATGCGATGTTAAAGGCGCTTCAGAAATACAGCATTGAAAATAATTTTGATTGTCAAATATCTCTTGAAAGCGCTATGGCTTGCGGTTTTGGAATTTGCCAGGGCTGTCCGGTTGATTCTGCTAAAGGCGAATCTTATTTGCTCGTCTGTAAAGACGGGCCTGTATTTAATGCTAACGAAGTAAAACTATGAATAAGGTTGATCTCTCAGTAAATATCGGCGGTTTGAAATTAAAGAACCCGGTAATTCTTGCTTCGGGTACTGTGGGATATGGAAATGAAATTGCGGAATTTACCGATCTCAACAAATTAGGCGGAATAGTTACAAAATCATTATCATTAAAGCCGCGCAAAGGGAATCCTCCTCAAAGAATTGTTGAAACTCCGTCCGGTATGTTAAATGCAATCGGCTTGGCAAACGTTGGTGTTGAAGCATTCATCAAAGACAAAATACCATTTCTAAAAAATTTAGATACAACTTTAATTTGTAATATCGCAGCAAGTTCGGTTGAAGAATATGTTGAGTGCGTTCACATTTTGAATAATGAAGAGACAATCAAAGCATTTGAAATAAATGTTTCTTGCCCGAATGTAAAAGAAGGCGGTCTCGAATTTGGAAACGATCTTAATGCCGTTGGTAGAATTACTGAAAAAGTTAGAAATGCCACGAAGAAACCGGTAATCATTAAACTTTCGCCAAATGTTTCGCGTATATCCGACTTTGCAAAAGTTGTTAAAGAAAATGGCGGCAATGCTGTCTCTGCAATCAATACTCTTGTCGGAACTTCGTTCGATATTTACACGCGTAAACCGAAAATTAAAAATGTAACCGGAGGTTTATCCGGTCCGGCAATTAAACCCGTTGCTTTAGCAAAAATTCTTGAGATAAAAAGAAATACGGATATTCCAATTATCGGTATAGGGGGAATTATGAATTGGAAAGATGCTGTTGAGATGATGATTGTGGGTGCATCGGCTTTTCAAATTGGTACGGTTAATTTTATAAATCCAAATGCCGGAGTCGAAATTCTAAACGGATTAAATTCTTTTTGCATGGAAAATTCGATAAAAAACATTTCGGATGTAACTGGTTCATATCAGATTTAAGCATGGATATACAAACTGCCGTTGATAAACTTTTCTCGCTTCATCAATTCGGGATCAAACTTGGACTTGAAAACATTGCCAATTTGCTTGAACAAATTGGCAATCCTCATAAAAACCTAAAAACAATTCATGTTGCAGGTTCGAACGGAAAGGGAAGTACTGCTTCATTCATTACAAGCATTTTAATGGAAGCAGGCTACAAAGTTGGTATTTATACCTCTCCTCATTTTGTAAAATACAACG
>JAKAMS010000475.1 GCA_021812745.1 Bacteroidota bacterium
TGTTCGCAAAAAACTTTCTAATGAGGGATTTGTTGCAAAAGCTCCCGCAGATGTAATTGAAAAGGAAAAAACAAAGTTAGCCGACTGGGAAAAGTCACTGGTAAAACTTCAATCTATTTTAGAAGATTTGAACTGATGAATTATTCTGAGAAATGAAGTATATTTAATAAGAATTAGGTGGGCTAGGTTATATTTGATGAAGCAATTAGAAATTGAATTTGAACGAGAACCGGTTGAACGTTCGACCTTGTCTTACAACAAAAGATTAGAAAATTTAACGCGCTGCGATCTAAGCTTTATTGGGAAAAACGGACGCAACTCACTTCACAACGTACATTCATTCCCGGCAAAATTTCCCCCGCAGCTTCCAAATATATTTATTCAGGAATTAACCAAAGAGAACGATATTGTTCTAGACCCCATGATGGGTTCATGTACGACCCTAATCGAAGCACTAAGATTAAAAAGAATTGCTTACGGATGCGACATTGATCCGCTATCTATATTAATTGCCAAAGCAAAACTAAATTCGATTAATGTTGAGAAAGTTTTTCAAACCGGAAAGTCGGTAGTAAATTTAGCATTCAAACATTTCTCTGACAAAAAATCGAAAAAAGAGATTCTAAACTTTTTTGATGAAAAGACTTTGAATTTTGTTGATTACTGGTTCAGGAAAGAAACTCAATTAGAATTATACACACTTGTTCAACAGATAAATAAATTAGAAGATGAACAAACTAAGAACTTCCTTAAATTAATTTTATCTTCCATTATTGTTACAAAGAGCGGCGGCGTCTCTCTTGCAACAGATTTAGCCCACACAAGACCGCACATTGCAAAGGATAAGTCCCCATCTTCAGCGTTTGAAGATTTCAACAAGAAACTTTCTTCCTTGTTGAAAAATTATACTCCTCTTGAGAATCCCATTTTCAAAATATTTCATTCGAATGCAAAAGCAATTCCGCTTGAAACCAACAGTGTAGATTTAATTATCACTTCGCCTCCTTATGCAAACAATGCTATTGATTATTTACGAGCTCATAAATTCTCTTTAGTTTGGTTCGGATATTCTCTTGAAAACATTTCTGAAGTCCGAAACGATTTTATTGGGAATAATTCCTTCAAAGGGAAAACATTTTTGCCGTTACCAATAAGATGTATGACTGTTATCAACAAGGTTCAAGAGGTTGATAGACAAAAAGGTATGGCTCTACATAGTTATTATACAGAAATGTTTTTGGTAATTCGGGAAATGTATCGTGTAATAAAACCCAAAAAAGCTGTAGTGATTGTAGTTGCTTCCTCGGTGATTAAAGGAGTAGATACTTTAACGCACGAATGTTTATCTGACATCGGCAAAGAAATTGGTTTTAACCTAATTGGCATTAACCAAAGGCAGCTTGATAGAGATAAGCGTATGATGCCTACGCGTTGGAAGCGCGATCAAACATCTCAAATCGAAACAAGAATGCACGAAGAACATGTGATAATTTTCCAAAAAACATGAGGGGAATATGTTATTAGATAAACTTAGAAAAGAATATCACAAAGAACTTAGCAATACAATACTAAAAGTTGATGCGGGCGGTATTCCCTCGAATTCCGATAAATATAGCGAAATAAGCGTTACACTTGCTCGCAATATCATCAGCCAAATTGGTGAGACTGGAAACATACCTAGACAATCCGGGCAAACATCCGGCAAAGTATTTGAGACTATAACAAAAAAATATTTAGAAAAAGCGTTTCAACTTTTAGTACACTTGCGCCCGGGTAAATGGGAATTTGAACTAGGAAAACGAATTGAAGAATTTGAACAATATGAGCATCTTTCTCATCTAGCCAAAGCATTAGAAAAGAATAAGGAATTACATGCAGCTCTTGGTGACTATATTATAAATCCTGACATAGTTGTTGGGAAACGACCTGTTGATGATAAAGAAATTAATAAAAAAGGAACCATTCTTAAAAAGAATGATGTGTCGTCTAAACTCACTCCAATTCGATTAACCAATTCAAAGATTGTTCTTCTTCATGCAAGTATTTCTTGTAAGTGGACAATCAGAAGCGACCGTTCACAGAATGCTAGAACTGAGGGATTAAATCTCATTCGCAATAGAAAAGGGAAAACGCCACACATAGCTATTGTAACAGCAGAACCATATCCGCAAAGAATTGCTTCCCTGGCTCTGGGAACAGGTGACATTGATTGTGTTTATCATTTTGCCCTACCCGAAATGCAGAAGGCAGCTTTAAAACTAAACAACGAAGCTGTTTTAGAAACATTGGCTTTGATGGTAAATGGTAAACGATTACGTGACATTAGTGATTTACCATTTGATCTGACTAGCTAAATTTTCCAATTATTAAAACTTCCCAGCTAGGATAAATTGCAAACAATTTTTTACCACTAGGTACATAGATGCCGTTTTCTTTATTTCACGGTCTTTATTCTTTATATTAACGTACGTTCATTAAACTCTGGGATTCAATGAAACATCCGGACACAAAAGAGAAAATACTTAATGCTGCTTTAGATTTTTTCTCCCGGCATGGTTATTCGGGCGCATCAATACGCCAAATCTCGCGCGCCGTTGGAATACGTGAAAGCGCTATTTATAACCATTATAAATCCAAAGAAGAAATTTTTTTAGCAATTCTTTCCTCTTTCAAATTA
>JAKAMS010000476.1 GCA_021812745.1 Bacteroidota bacterium
TTTCTTATAACTACGAGAATGATAAATATTCATTAACTAAGTTTGAATGCGAGAAAGATACTAAAAGCTGCAAACTCATTGTTAACAAGTTGAAAGACGGATTTAAGAGCGACAGAAAGAATTACCTCTTCACTTTACTGAATACAAATATGCCGAATAAAATTTTGATAAATGGAACGAAGCCGTTAGATTTCGCATTGGAGTTCGATAAAGAGAGAAAGATTTTGCACTTAAAAGTTGACGCTGCTGACAATATAAAATTGCAAATGGAATACTAAAAAAAATTGTGCGGGTAAATGTTATGAAAAGATATTCGATAATAAACATGGTATTAATTGGAGTATTAATTACTCTACAAATTTCTAAAGGAGAAAAATTGTATCTAAAGGAAACACGTTATACAAAATCATTTCCGGATTCAGCCGAGTTTCAAGAACATTCAAGAGAGCTGGACAAATATTACTCAGATAAAAAGCTTGGTTCATTTATTGAAAATGGAAAGACATACTTCAGATTATTCTCCCCCTCCGCTATTCAAGTAAAACTTTGTGTATTCAACAAACCGGATGAGAAAAAGTATCAAGAATATTTTCTTAATAAAGACGGAAACGGCGTTTGGGAAGTTGCTGTTGATAAAGAATTGCATGGAAAGTTTTACGGTTATAAAGTTTTTCACAAAGGTGATGATGTATTCACTGCAAAAGTTCCAATTTGTGTTGATCCTTATGCAAAAGCTGTTACATCTTTAACAACATATATGAATCCGCGCTTGGCGGTAGTTACAAAAGATGAACCCTACAATTGGGAAGGAACAAACTGGATACAAAGAGATTGGCGCGATTTGATAATTTATGAAATGCACGTGCGTGATATGACCGCTCATAAATCTTCCGGTGCTAAGAACCGCGGATCATATAAAGGATTAACAGAGAAAAAAATTCACGGCGGTCTCGATTACATAAAAACGCTTGGAGTTAATACTGTAGAGCTGTTACCCGCGCAGGAATTCGGCAACATCGAAATTCCTTTCATGGATTCTTTAAGAGGAAAATTTAACACATGGAATCCTTACGAGCGGAATCATTGGGGATACATGACTTCAAACTTTTTTGCACCCGCCGCTTATTACTCAGAGAACTGGGAAAAGATGAAATGGAATAAGTGGATTGGCGGAGAAGGGAAACAGATTAATGCATTTAAGGATATGGTAAAAGCATTTCACAAAGAAGGTATAGCTGTAATTATGGATGTAGTTTATAATCATCTTTCTGAATACGAAACCGGAAATCTAAAACAAATTGATAAGGAATATTATTTCAGATTGGATTCGAATGGAAATTACATTGCAGAAAGTTATTGCGGCAACGATTTAAAAACAGAACGCCCAATGGTGCGCCGTCTTATTATTGAAAGCATTTTGTATTGGATGAAAGAATATCACATTGACGGTTTCCGTTTTGATCTAGGAAAACTTATAGACTGGAAAACAATCGAAGAGATAATTTCTGAGGCAAGAAAGGTGAATCCAAATGTTGTGTTCACATGCGAACCTTGGGGCGGAGGATATGATCCAGCGGGCTTTTCTATACGCAATTGGGCATCATGGAATGATCAAATTCGAAACGGAATTAAGGGAGAAAATCCAAACAACGGTCTCGGCTGGATTTTCGGGCACTGGTACGGAAATAATTCGTTAGACAGAATTAAAAGTTATGTAAACGGTACATTAATCCGTGATTCACTTGGATTATTTCAAAAGAAAGAACACTCGGTAAATTATCTTGAATCTCATGATGGTTATACGCTCGGTGATTTTATCAGAATTGGTTCACGTGAAGTTGATCCGGATATAATTATAAAAGATGTTGATAAAAATGTTAAGCTCTCTTACCACCAGATGAAATTGAATAAACTTGCGGCGTTATTCCTTTTAACTTCACAAGGAATTTCAATGATTGCAGAGGGACAGGAATTCGCACGCTCAAAAGTTATTCCGTTTAACGAAAAAGAGAAGGATAAAGAAAAAGGAAAGATTGATCATAATTCGTATAACAAAGACAACGAAACAAATTATATCAATTATAAACAAGCAGAAATAAACAAGGAACTGTTAAATTATTACAAAGGATTGATAGAATTACGCAATAGATATGATGCATTCCGCAGAGCTGAATATGAAGAGATAACCTTTTTTGAAAATCCGGAAAGTAAACTTGGTTTGGGATATATTTTAAAACACAACAAAGATTCTTTCATTGTTCTCTTCAATGCGGATCCGGACAAGAATTTAGAATTTCAGCTTCCGGAAGGTGTTTGGAGCGTTTTAGTAGATAAGGATTTGGCTGGCACAAGAACACGTTATGTAACAGGCAGTAAAATTATTTTAGAACCTGTAACCGGTGCTGTGTTAAAATTACAATGATGGGTAACCATTAATTGTTTATTGTAAGAAGTAAATATTTAGCTAAAAATTGCTTTTCGTAACGAACGCTCGATTGCATTTTTGAAGTTTGCCAAGTTAACTGGTTTTTCAAAAATAAATTCAACACCAAGGTCTTTGTACTCGGCTTCAATGGATTTGTTAATATCGCTGCTTAGAACAATAACAGGCGGCTTATATTTTAATTCCGTTATGTTCAATTGCTTCACCAAATCATAACCGCTCATCATCGGCA
>JAKAMS010000477.1 GCA_021812745.1 Bacteroidota bacterium
ATCCGAATAATATAGCTACAACTTGTGCACAATGTCATCTTGGTGTTTATGAAGAATTCAAGAAAAGCGTTCATAGCCCAGATGTTACGAAGACAGACAAAAAACTTCCCGTATGTAACGACTGCCATTTATCGCATGAAATTAACCGTGTGGATTTAAAGGACTTCAAAACTTCAATAATTGTACAATGCGGCAAATGTCATGAAGATGTTACAGAAACGTATTTCGAGACATTTCATGGTAAAGTTTCTAAACTTGGCTCTAGTGGAGCGGCTAGATGCTATGACTGCCACGGTGCACATAATATTTTACCGGTCAGTAATCCGGCATCGCAATTGAGTCGCGGAAAAATTGTTGAGACTTGTAAAAAATGTCATCCGAATTCAAATAGAAAATTTGTAGGATACTTAACTCACGCAACGCATCATAACAGAGATAAATACCCATACCTTTATTTTACATTTTGGTTCATGGTAATTTTATTAACAGGAACATTTACTTTCTTCGGCATTCACACGATCTTATGGTTCCCCAAAGCATTGAAAGAAAGCAGAAAGCATAAAGAACTTGAAAAGAAGAATAAAATGCTTGAAGAAGATGAAACAGATGAACATTATAACAAGGAAGATTAGTTAACAAACTCAGAAGAAATTTTTAACTGAAGTAAAAACAAAATAAGAGTTATATGACAGACAAATTAGAAGTAAAAAAAGGTAAATATTACGAAAGGTTTGATGCTTACTCTAGATTTCTTCACGTCTTAGTAATAACCAGTTTTATATCACTTGCAATTACAGGTATGATAATTAAATTTTCGGGAAGCGGAATATTTCAAACGCTTTCTGATATGCTTGGCGGTTATGCTGTAACGGGATTTATTCACCGGGTAGCGGCAGTTGTAACATTTATTTATTTTGGTCTTCATATTGGTTATCTGATCCGAAAAGTCAATAGAAAGAAAACAAAATTCACTTCCCTTTTGCGCGGAGAAAATTCCTTGATGCTGAACAAGAATGATCTCAAAGAATTCATCGCAACAATGAAATGGTTTCTTGGCAAAGGTCCTCGTCCGGAATATGGCAGATGGACATATTGGGAAAAATTTGATTATTGGGCGGTCTTTTGGGGTGTTGCAGTAATTGGTTCAAGCGGTTTAATTCTATGGTTTCCTGAATTCTTTACAAATCTTGGTTTGCCTGGAGCTTTTATTAATATTGCAACAATAGTTCACAGCGATGAAGCGCTTCTCGCAGTTGGATTTATTTTCACTTATCACTTTTTTAATACTCACTTCCGTCCGGATAAATTTCCTATGGATACGGTTATCTTTACCGGAAAAGTTCATATTGATGAATTAAAATCCGACCGTCCGCATGAATATGAGATTATAATGCAAGACCCTGAACTTCAGAAAAAATTTGGAGATGCGCCCCCTATATTTTTAAGAAGAGCTGCAAGAATTTTCGGATTTACTGCATTAACTATCGGCGTAATATTAATTGTGTTAATTATTTATTCAATGATTTTCTTATATCAATGATTTTTTTACGGAGTTTTTTCATGTCCCCTCTTTCAAAAAAGTTTTTTTTGAGTCTATGCTCATTTTTTTTCTTACTTTTTCTCAACAATAATATATTAGCGCAGGAATTTAAGTGCGCAGATTGCCACGATAATGTTATTCAGAGATCAGTTCATAATGAAGTAATAGGATGCCAGGACTGTCATACAGACATCAAAGATGAAAGCCATATTGAGAAAAAGAATTACAAAAAAGTTAAGTGCGAAACCTGTCACGAAGAATATGCAGATCTTGTAAAGAGTGACATTCATCATAGGTTAAAGGGAAAAGTAAAGAATCCTCCAGATTGTAAAAAATGCCACGGCACTCACGAAATTAAAACTCCTCCCAAAGAGAACAAACTGAAAGTAAAGGAATACTGTTCGCAGTGCCATACCAGTAGTTTGGTGCTCGCAAATCCTTATCATTCTAAAGTTGTTGAAGGGAATAAATGTATAAGCTGTCATAAACAGAATGATTATACAAAACTCACACAATCGGTTCATAAGAATTTAGAATGCGCCGATTGCCATAACTATATTTCTAACAATCTCGGCAACCATCCACAAAATGTTAGCAAGACACAAAAAGCAGATTGTTATTTATGTCATTCTGCAATTGCAAAAGAGCACAGAGAAAGTATTCATGGAATTTCTCTTAGTGAAGGTATTGATGAAGCGGCAATGTGCTGGAATTGTCACGGTTCACATGACATAAAAAAAGTAAACGATCCTGCTAGTAAAGTCTATCCGAAAAATTTAGCTACAACATGCGGAATATGTCATGACAATCCCAAACTTGTTCAGAAATTTTTATTTAGTGTAAAAAATCCGGGAGTTCTCTATTCAAATTCGATCCATGGCAAACTTGTTGAAGAGGGAAAATTAAATTCAGCTAATTGCAGCACATGTCATGGTGTTCATAATATTAAGAATCGAATTCAACCAGGATCAACAATTTCAAGTTTCGAAATTCCCGAAACATGCGGAAAGTGTCACAGAGAAATTGCAGATGAATATGAAAAATCAATTCACTGGATAAGAGCAAAAGTGGGAATTAGAGAAGCTCCGGTTTGTAACGACTGCCACACAGAACACAGCGTTCAAACGGTAGAGAG
>JAKAMS010000045.1 GCA_021812745.1 Bacteroidota bacterium
GATTAAAATGGAAACGCCTAAATATCATGGAAGAGTGATTATTGGATTCTTACTCATAATAATCGGCGGATTATTCCTCCTGCGCAATTATGATTTATTCGACTTCCCCTACGAAGATATAACTTGGGAATATTTTTTCATTCTGCTCGGTGTTCTTTTCTTTTTCCTCTCTCGTAACAAAACAGCGGGAATTGTCTTCATCGCCATTGGATTATTCAACCTTTTGCCGGAACTATGGCCGATGATCTTTGTGATGATTGGCTTATACATAATTTTCGGAAGAGAACGTTTCCGCCATAACAGGTTTTCAAGCAAATCCACTTTCGAAGAACCGTCCGGTCAACCGGCAAGCGGAAATGATTTCGTTGACAGTGTCAATATTTTCGGCGGCGGGAATAAAGTAATTCACTCAGATAATTTTAAGGGCGGAAATATTACTTCGATTTTTGGCGGCGCAGAGATAAATCTTTCCAATTGCAAACTTGCAGAAGGAGAGAATTTTATTGAAGTAACTGCAGTGTTTGGCGGAACAACAATTATTGTTCCCCATGATTGGAAAGTAATTCTTGATGTTCTTCCAATCTTCGGTGGCTTTGGAGATAAACGAAGTAAAGACCCGAACAAAGCTTTTCAAGAAGGAAGAACTCTTGTTATTAAAGGGCTGGTTGTTTTCGGCGGCGGAGAGGTTAAAACTATTTTCTAATTGACAGAGAAATGGTATTGATCTCTAATAATTTTTCCTCGGAGGATAAAATGCAAAATACAAATGGCAGAACGTGGGCAGGAATAATTTTTATCGCAATAGGTGCTTTATTCCTACTGGATAATTTTGGGTTTCCTTGGTTTAATGGATTTGACATTCACCACATGGTTTTTTCATGGCACTCAATTTTTCTGATAATCGGAATTGTTCTTATCGTAAATCATCGCAATAATTTTTTAGGATACATTTTTGCTGGATTAGGAGCTTTTGGATTACTGCGCCATCTCCCATTCTTTTCTCAATTTGATTTTGGCGATCTATGGCCTATCATCCTATTATTTATGGGTGTGTGGCTCATCTTAAGAAAGAACGGAAAATCTTCAGTCAATCATTCACATTTTTCAAGCGGCGGAAGAGAATCCGCAGGCGAGCGGCAGCAAGAAGTGCATCAATCGCAAACGGCTTCTAATTTTTATGATTACCTGGATGAGGTAAGTATATTTAATTCTGTTAACAAAGTTATTCAATCGGAGAATTTCCGCGGCGGAAATATTACAACGATATTCGGCGGAACAAAATTGGATTTAACAAATTCAAAACTTTCACCAAACGAAAACATTTTAGAGATAACCACATTATTCGGTGGAACAAATATTCGTGTTCCGCAAAATTGGAAAGTAATATTAAATGTTACTTCTATCTTTGGCGGTTTTGAAGATAAACGGTTCGCACATATTCATAGCGAAGATACAAGCGAAGGCATATTAATTATCAAAGGTGTTGCATTATTCGGCGGCGGCGAACTGCTTTATTAATTATCAAGAGTGAAAAATGAGCAATCCATTTATTAGTAATAAAAAAATCCGTGCGCTTTATTTCAGCATCTGGTTTTTTATCTCTCAAGCGCAGGTTCTTTTGCTTACATATTTCCTCAACGTAAAATTACTTAATGCTTACTGCGACAGTTTAGTTTTCAATTTCCTGTATATGGCGCTTGGTTTAAGTTTTTGGTTTACGGTTAGTTTTAATTCGCTCGAAAATTATTCCACGTCAAAAGTATTTCTAAATCATATCGCTGCGGCTATAATTACTTCCGGCTTGTGGATTCTCATTGGATACTATGCAATTATTAATCTTATAACCGGCGATAAAATCTACTCGGATTTTCTTCTCAAATCTCTTGTCTGGAGATTTTTAATTGGAATACTCTTCTATACTGTAATCATAGCGGTAGATTATGTAATAATCTACTACAATAATTTTCAAGAAAAACTTTTGAAGGAAGTTGAACTGAAAGCACTTGTAAAAGAAGCCGAATTAAAAACACTCAAATACCAGATCAATCCGCATTTTATTTTTAACAGTTTGAATTCGATAAGTTCGCTGACCATTTCCAATCCTATACAAGCCCAGGCGATGACGATCAAACTTTCTTCATTTCTTAGAAGTATTCTTTCTAAAAATGAAAAGCAGAAAAATAAATTGACCGAAGAGATAAATAACGCTAAACTTTATCTTGATATTGAAAAAGTCCGCTTCGCCGAAAAATTTGAGTTCATTGAAGATATCAAAATTGAGTGCAAAGAAATGGAAGTGCCAAGCATGATTCTTCAGCCAATATTAGAAAACGCAATAAAACACGGCGTCTACGAAAGCTTAGATAAAGTTACAATTAAACTTTCTTGCGGAATGGAAAAAGAATATTTTAAGATTACTATTGAAAATAATTTTGATCCCGAATCCATTCCGCGCAAAGGGGAAGGAATTGGACTAAAAAATATTAGGAACAGACTAAAATTAATTTACAATCAAGAGAATCTTTTAACCGTTCAAAAAGACACTAATCTATTCAAGGTAAATATTTTTATACCGGTTGGATGATATGAATACAAAACAGGTAAGAGTTGTAATAATTGACGATGAAACACTCGCGCGCGAAATTATTAAAAATTATCTCAAGAAATTCGGAAATGTAGAATTGCTCGCTGAGTGTTCAAACGGGTTTGAAGGAATTAAGCAGATTAACGAGCTTAAACCGGATTTGATTTTTCTTGATATTCAGATGCCAAAACTCACCGGATTTGAAATGCTGGAAATTTTAGAAGAACCGCCCGTAATCATCTTTACTACTGCATTTGATCAATACGCAATAAAGGCATTTGATGTCAACGCAACGGATTATCTCTTAAAACCATTCTCCGAAGAACGCTTTGCCGAAGCGCTGAATAAAGCAATTAAACTCATCTCCAATTCTCCATCAACAAAACAGAAATTAGACGGTTTGGTAAAAGCCGTTGAAAAACGTGATGAATTTTTAGACCGGGTGGTAATTAAGAACGGACAGAAAATAATTATAATCCCTACAGATGATATAAGATATATTGAAGCTCAAGACGATTACACAATGCTTTACACAGAGAAAGGAAATTTTCTTAAACAGAAAACGATGAAATACTTTGAAGAAAATTTAGATAGTGCGGAGTTCATTCGAATCCACCGCTCATATTTTGTTAAACTTTCCGCAATCAAACAGATAGAATTATTCGAAAAAGAATCCTACCGTGTCCTTCTTCAAGATGGGGTTAAGTTACCGGTGAGTAAAAGCGGTTACCAGAATTTGAAAGAGATAATAAAATAGATCCTATTTAACATTCTAAAGGAGTGATTATGCTGGGTTTCATTTTAGCTTTTAATTTTTTGATTGCTGCTTGGTTTTATTCATCAGCTAAAGAAATTGGTAAGAATAAAATTCTTTGGTTCTTCATAGGTCTTTTTACATGCTTCTTCTTGGGAATATTATTCCTAAAATTTGGCGAGTTATATATTTTACCATTAGAGACAAATATCTCAGACGTATTCAGGGATCGTCATCTCAAGACTTATCTTGAAATCGCCACGATGGTGCTGATTTCAGGTTATGCCTACATGCTAAGAAGTATCTTTTTAAGTAAGAAAAAATCAAAAATACAATTTTGATAATATTACTTCAGACTTCAAATTGAAGTTTGTTCCCTCTTACTTTATATTTAGCACCGGAAAATAACAGGCGTATTTATGAATTTTGACAAAGATCTTCAATCTATTCAGGAAGCCAGAACACTTGCCGCAAAAGCAAAAGAAGCCCAACTAGAATTTAAATACTACAATCAAGAACAAGTTGATAAAATTGTAAAAGCAATGGTTGATGCCGGATTTAGAGAGGCGGAACGCCTTGCTAAAATGGCTCACGAAGAGACTGGTTTTGGAAAAGTTTCTGACAAGATTATTAAAAATCAATTCGGAACTAGAGATGTTTGGGAATCTATAAAAGATTTAAAATCCGTCGGCGTGATAGATGTTCAAAAAGACGGTAAAATTATTAAGATAGCTGAACCGATGGGTGTTGTTGCGGCTCTTGTGCCTTCTACAAATCCTACTTCCACTGCTATGTTTAAAGCAATAATTTCTTTAAAATGCCGTAACGCCATTGTTGTTTCACCGCACCCAAAAGCTCTTAGATGTACAACCGAAGCATTGAAGGTTCTCTCTGATGCCGCTGAAAAAGCCGGCGCTCCTAAAGGGTTGATACAATGTTTATCAATTCCAACTCTCGAAGGTACAAATGCTTTAATGAAAGATAAAAACATAGCTGTTATTCTTGCTACAGGCGGAATGCCGATGGTTCACGCAGCTTACAGTTCCGGCACACCGGCATATGGAGTTGGAGCTGGAAACGTTCCGGCATTCATAGAGAAAAGCGCGAATTATCAAAAAGCAGTTGCAGATATTGTTTACGGAACTACTTTCGATAATGGAACGTTATGTTCTTCTGAACAAGCAATGATTGTTGACCGTTCTATTAAAGAAAAAGTTATCGAAGAAGCTAAACGGATCGGCTGCTATTTTGTTAATGATGAAGAGAAGAAAAAATTAGAAAATAAAGTTGCTCGCGGCGCTAAATTAAATGCCGATATCGTAGGAAAGTCCGCTGTATGGATTGCCAACTACGCCGGATTTTCGGTTCCCGAGAGCACAACTGTTCTTGTTGCCGAATGCAGCAGTGTTGGAAAAGAGGAACCGCTTTCGATTGAAAAGCTTTCTCCAATGCTTGCATTTTATACTGTTGACGGTTGGCTTGAAGGATGTCACCGCTCTATTGAGCTTTTACAGTTTGGCGGAATTGGACATACAATGGCTATTCATTCAAACGATAAAGAAATAATTATGAAGTTCGCTCTTGAGAAACCGGCATTTAGAATTGTTGTAAACACGCCGTCTTCTGTTGGAGCAGTTGGTTATACAACCGGGTTAATGCCTTCTTTGACTTTAGGTCCCGGTACATGGGGAGGTTCAATAATCTCCGAAAATGTTACTGCTAAACATTTGATGAATGTAAAAACTCTTGCTTTCGAAATACATCCGGTAAATTCTGGAAACTGCGTAAATTCATTTGATCTTCCTTCAACAATGAATGTGAAGAGCGGATATCAGGAAGGAAATTTTACAAAACAGATTGAAGAGAGACTGCGGGCACGAGCAGGCAATCCATCGGCAAATCCGTTAGGAAATGTAAGCCGCAAATCGAGCAGCACTGCAGAGAAAGCGGTTTTAGGAACAGGAATATCAGAAGAAGAAATACAAAAGATTATACGCGAGTTTAATAAATAATTTTTTTTGTAAAGTTTTATTACGAGGGGAAAATAAATTAAAAAAGAACCTCTTAAGAAATGGGGAAAGCGGAAACAATGAACAAACTGAATCATAGCAATTTTTACAAATGGTCTGTAGACAAAGGCGATTATAAGCGGGACGAAGAATCTACTATAACTTACATGAAAAAGATGATCTGGAAGAAGAGAATTAAAACTGCAGGTTGGATTTTTCTCTATTTTTCTTTTGTGATTGTAATTTCTTATTTACTATTTGCACATAATTAAATATAACGGTCCAATTTAAATTTCTCTCCAAGATATAATTTTCTCACATCGGCATCTTCCGCCAAGACATTTGCGGTTCCATCTTTAAATATTTGTCCGTTTAGTAATATATACGCGCGGTCAACAATGCTCAATGTTTCGTGAACGTTGTGGTCTGTAATCAATATACCGATTCCTTTATTCTTAAGATTGGCTACAATAGTCATAATATCTTCAACAGCAATGGGGTCCACGCCTGCGAAGGGTTCATCCAGCAAAATAAATTTTGGATTGGTTGCCAAAGCGCGGGCAATTTCACACCGTCTTCTTTCTCCGCCGCTTAACTGAAATCCGAGATTTTTCCTAACCTTTATAATTCCAAGTTCATTTAATAATGATTCTTGTTTTTCTTTTCTTTCTTCATTGGTAAGATTCATCATTTGCAGTACAGCCATAATATTGTCTTCAACGCTCAATCTGCGGAATATTGAAGCTTCTTGAGGCAGATACCCAATTCCCATCCTTGCGCGTTTGTACATCGGTTCATTTGTGATTTCTTTATTTTCTAAAAAAACTTTACCGTCATTTGGTTTAATCATGCCAACTATCATATAGAATGTGGTTGTCTTTCCGGCACCGTTCGGTCCGAGCAATCCAACTACTTCCCCCTGCTGAACTTGAACGGAAACATTATTAACAACCGCTCTTTTCTTATAAACCTTTTTAAGATTTTCACTTCTTAGAGTTAGGCTTTCCGGCATAATATTGTGCATCCTTAATTAAGTATGAAAGAATATCTTTCCTATTGAGAAGAAGATTTTCTTTCGTCGGTTTATTTGAAAATATTCTAAATGTTGGAATGGTAAAATCTTTTTCTTTACCGATAATCAAATTTTCTGGATGAAACTCGGTTACCGGCTTACCGTAAAATCTAACATTAGAAACATTTTTATCTTTGAATAATATTTTTGCCCGTGCAGAACTCGATTTGATTAATCCGTTAGGTTCATTCTCGTCATACATATAATAAATACTTAACGCGTTTCCTTCTACTTCAGTTCTCTCCAATTCGCCTTTATTGAAAAACAATTTAATATTTTTACCCGAAATTTGATCAAATCTGTTTACTGAATCTTTGTTTGCCGTAATGATTGATGCGTTTGAGTTAATGTTAATCATCTCTAAACGGTTATCTTTCATATATAATCTTATCGAGTCTCCTGACATTTGTGTTTCTTCATTCCACATTACAGGCGGCAAAGCGTCTGTTTCTCTACGGAAAGTTTCAATCCGGTCCCCTTTCTTATAGTAAATTGTCTGACCATTTACCGAAGCAAAATTTTTACGTACTATTTTCACAGAATCAGTTATGATAAGTTTTTTCGTGCTGTCATCGAATGACTCCATTGTCATTGAAGAAATCACGAGCGTATCGAGCTGCCCGTTATCTGTTGTGTCTATTCGGACTAAGAACGGGTTATCTGTGATTTTGGAATAATTCTTTTTACCAAAGTCCTCAAGTTTATTACCGAATATTGCCAACCGATTTGATGGAGTGTAAATTCTGATATTTTTAAATGCGTATGTCTCATCGGTATTCCGGAAATGAATTAAACTATCTGCAAAAACGGTTGACGATGTATCGCTCACTTGAACATTGCCCGCAGCAACTGCTTTGTCGTTATCGTCAAAATAATTGAGGCGGTCAGAATGCATGTTAGAAAGAGCATCGTGCAGTTTTACATCTTCATAAAAGTAAGAATGCTTTTCATCGAAATAGTAATATCCGTTGTTTGATTCGAGCTGAACATGCCCGTCTGTTAAAGCTATGCCTACTTTAGAGAATGCAATTTTTTTATTGCCATCATAATAGCCGTGTTCTGTTTTTATAATAATGCTGTCTTGAGTAACCACAACATTTCCAATTAACTCCGCTTCATTACGCGCTACATATTGAATGGCTTTATTGCAAGTAATTCTAACATCCCCTTGAACTATAACAACATTTCCTTCAAATTCTTGAATGGTCTCGCCATTTACAACATGACCCGAAAAAGAAGCACCTTTGATTTGAAGCGGCTCTGATGACTGCGCGCAAATTATTATTGCGGAGACAAAAAGAAATATTACAACAAAGTGCTTCTTCATTTCACATTGTCCGTTCTACTTTTGGAGTAAGTAACGTTAAATATCTTGTAATTTTCCAGATACTGATCCGATTCCAGACCGAATCCTTGAATAATTTCTTTAGGCGAAGTAATTGTAACAAATTTATCTGTAATAATTTTTTGATCGCTGTTACGCCACATCAACTCGCTTGTTTTAAGCACAGTGCCGCTGTCATTCAACGCCACAACGCTGTCAATTGCATACATGTCTTTTGTCCGGTCATTAACTTTGCCGCGAATCGAACTTAACCATGAAGTATTTTTTTGTTCTTTATTATAAAAATTAATTTTAACGCCTTCGAGCAGTGTAAATTTTTGCTCGTCAAACATTTTAATATGGTTAGAATATAGAATTGCTTTAATCTTTCCCCCATCGGAGAATGTCATTTTGGAGTTCCAGCTTTCATTCGATGGTATTTCGCCCTGAATAATAGACTTCTCTACCTGGGGCTGAATTTTCTCTTTGGAACAAGAAAAAAGGAAAGCTAAAGCGATGAGAGAAAAAAAATATTTTTTCATCTTGATTGCAAACCAAGCTTCACTAAATCATGCAGATGAATTATTCCTTCCGGCTTATTGCTTTTATCTGCCACAATTAATGAAGTGATATTAAATTTTTCCATTTGCTGAATTGCAAAAGATGCTAAAAATTCTTTGCTGATTGTTTTGGGATTCTTAGTCATAAGATCAACAGCCGTTAAATTTTTTATATCGAGCGTCTTTTCCAAAAGTCTGCGCAAGTCGCCATCCGTTATTACACCGGTCAAGATTCCCTTCTCATCAACAACACACGTGGTTCCGAGCCGCTTGGATGTAATTTCCAATATTGCATCCTTAATGGATGCTTTTTCAATTACAACAGGAACATCTTTACCCTTTATCATTATCTCAGAAATTTTGAGTGAAAGACGTTTACCCAAACTGCCGCCGGGGTGAAGAAGAGCAAAATCTTCTGCGGTAAAACCGCGCATTTCTAAAAGCGTAATTGCCAGAGCATCCCCCATTACAAGTGAAGATGTAGTTGATGCAGTCGGCGCAAGGTCGTACGGGCATGCTTCTTCTTTGACACTTACATTTAATACAATATCGCAATCTTTAGCGAGTTTGGAATTTACTTCTCCAAGCATTCCAATAATTGTAACATTGATTCTTTTTAACATCGGGATCAGTTGATGCAGTTCTTCCGTATGTCCGCTCTTCGAAATAAAAATTACAATATCATCATTGCGGACCATGCCAAGATCGCCATGCAAAGCGTCTGTGGGATGCATATAGATTGCGGCAGTGCCGGTAGAATTCATTGTTGCAACAATCTTGCGGGCAATAATGCCGGATTTGCCGATACCCGTAAAAACGATTCTTCCCTTTGCATCATAAATTTTTTGAACAGCTTTAGCAAAATTATCATCTATACTGTTGACCAAATCCTTAACAGCTTTACTTTCAATCCTTACAACTTCTTTTCCTTTAGAGATAATTTCTTCTTCGGTCACCGCATCCTCTATTTTTTTTGTGATTCTTCCTTCTGAGCGAAGAAACTAATTTTTTTATCATACTTCTTTTGAGAAATAGCTATAATCCAATTCGATGCGCTGCCAGTATTTGTTGTAAGCCAAAAATCCTTGAACCAATTGCTGATCTGTAAATTCATCAAGGTTCGTAAACAACATGCCGGGGTTTAATGCTTTCTCAGGATCTTTGATATTAAGAAGAATCATCATTTCATTATAGTAATTTGTAACCGGTACAAAGTGGTTGATTCCGCTTTTAGCATTGTAAACCCATACTTTTTTATGCACCGGCGCAATGACTAAAATAATTTCTTTCTTAATCAAATTGACTTCACGGACATACGATTTATCGAATGGCGCTTTACCGCCCGGCATCCAATCTGAGTAAGTCCATACTTTTGCCTGAGATAAATCATCGGGAATATTTTCGTCAGCTGTTGCTTTAATATCTACTTCTATTTGACCTTCAAGTTCTTCGTGAATTGTAACATAAACTTTACCAACATCAAATGTAATGTTTGCGACTGCAAGAATTGGAGAAGATGAAGCATCAAGATCAATCTTATCATCTTTTTCACCAAGAATAAAATTGCCTTCACCAAATCTTCCGCAGCCAATTACAAGCAGATTTTCAATTATGTCCCGGTATTGTTTGTAGCCCAATTTATTTTCAGGCAGGGCAGCAAACAGCCAATTCTTTTCTCTGGCGCTAAGTTCTCGCGGAAATTTTTCGTTAATATTTTGTTGCACGGCTAGCTGACTCCTTTGATTTTTTATAGTAACCAAGAATTTCTTTCAACAATTCTTCACAGTTATCTGCATTTAAGCTTAATGAAACAGCTCTTTTAACTTCCCTTCTAGCACTTTTAGGCGCACAAGATAAACCGCACTTCTGCAAAAGAGGAATATCTAATATGCCATCCCCCATATAAAAAACATTTTGATAGTCAATCGCCTTAGAGAGTAAAAACTCATTTGTCATAGAGACTTTATCAATAGAACCGTTAAGGACAGAACAATTTTCGATTGTTTTTAATTTGTTAATCAATTTATCTTCGGCTCTCGCAGTAACAATTCCGAATATAATATTCAGCTGCTTAAAATCATCGCAAATTTTTGAAACAGCGTCGGTACATTTTTCAATTGATTCACCGTCGTGCATAAGAACGCCGTCAAGATCAAATAGGAAAATTTTGATCTCTTTAAATTTATTCAGCAGCTCACTTTTCATTTTTAACTAATTCATCTATCTGTTTAATCATTACCAATAATTTTTTAAGTGAATGAAGCGGCAGTTGGCTTGCTGCATCACTCAATGCTTTTGATGGATCGGGATGAACTTCAAGAAACAGTCCGTCTATTCCAACAGCTGCGGCAGCTTTTGCTAAAGTCGGAATGAACCGGGATTCTCCGCCGGATATATTGGAATCGCTTGGCAATTGAACGGCGTGAGTTGCGTCCATAATTACCGGGTAACCTAATTCTTTCATAATTTCGAGCGAGCGCATATCAACAACAAGATTATGATAGCCGAATGTAGTGCCGCGTTCAGTCAGAAGAATTTTTTTGTTTTTCACCGACTCAATTTTTTGAATAATGTGTTTCATATCTTCCGGGGCAAGAAATTGACCTTTCTTAACATTAATTACTTTTCCGGTTCTAGCCGCTGCTAATAATAAATCTGTTTGTCTGCAGAGAAAAGCCGGTATCTGTAAGACATCTGCAACTTGAGAGACTTCCTCAATTTCTTTTTCATTATGAATGTCTGTTAAAATCGGAACGGAAAATTCTTTCTTAACTTTTTGTAAAATTTTTAAAGCTTTCTCAAAATGAATCCCGCTAAAAGAGTTGATGTTTGTCCGGTTTGCTTTTTTATAACTGGATTTGAAAACGAACGGAATATTTAAGTCGCCGGTAATTTTTTTTATCTCCTCGGCAGTGTTCATTGTGATTTTTTCGTTTTCAATTACGCATGGACCAGCTATTAATACAAATGGAGAATTGCTACCGATTTTGATTTTGTTTACATGGATCATAGTAGTTTCACTTTATTTATTCAAAAAGATTTTCTTGAGATTTTTGAATTCCACGTTTTTTATTGAAGCGGATATAAGCCAAATCTGTAGCTTCTCTGCCTCGCGGTGTTCTTTGTATAAACCCCTGCTGAATTAGAAACGGTTCATAAACTTCTTCAATTGTTCCCGGATCTTCATTCACAGCAACAGAAACGGTATTCAAACCAACCGGTCCGCCGTTAAATTTTTCTATGATAGTAAGAATTATTTCCTTATCCATTTCATCAAGACCGAACTCATCCACTTCTAGAGAATCGAGAGCTTTTTTAGCAATCGTGATATCAATTATTTTTTTCATTTCGTAATCTGCAAAATCTCTAGT
>JAKAMS010000478.1 GCA_021812745.1 Bacteroidota bacterium
TTCTGGACAAAACTTAAAAAGACAACTGTAAAGTGGAATCCTGATTCTAAAGTAAATTGGATGAGCTGAGAAAAAGAATGAATAATTGAGAATGTAGAATTCAGAATTAACATCTAAAGAAAGTTTTTAATATTCTTTTCAACATCAATATCAAAAAAAATAAAAGGGTGTAAAAATGAGCAGAATAGTCCGCGGTGGTTTAATTCAAGCGTCTCTCTCAATGTCAACAGAACAACCCATCGAAAAAATCAAGCAATCAATGATTGAAAAACATTTAGCAATGATTGAGCAAGCTGCCAAAAAGGGTGTTCAAATTCTTTGTATGCAGGAACTTTTTTACGGGCCATACTTTTGTGCCGAACAAAAAACGAAATGGTATTCTCTTGTTGAAAAGGTTCCGGACGGACCGACAATTAAGTTAATGCAAGAGACCGCAAAAAAATATAATATGGTAATTGTGGCTTCGGTATATGAAGAAGAAATTAAAGGCGTTTACTACAATACCGCTGCTGTTATTGATGCCGATGGGAAATATCTTGGTAAATACCGCAAGCATCATATTCCCCATTGCGATCCCGGATTTTGGGAAAAATTTTATTTTAAACCAGGCAACCTTGGCTTTCCGGTTTTCAAAACTGCTTATGCAGATATAGGAGTTTACATTTGTTACGACCGTCATTTCCCCGAAGGTGCGCGAATTCTCGGGCTGAACGGGGCTGAAATTGTTTTCAATCCATCTGCGACTGTGGCCGGACTATCGGAATATTTATGGGAACTTGAACAGCCCGCCCATGCTGTGGCAAACGGATATTTTGTAGGCGCAATTAATCGTGTCGGAACGGAAGCGCCTTGGAATATTGGAGAATTTTACGGCAAAAGTTATTTCTGCACTCCGCGTGGAAAAATTATTGCGCAAGCTAGCAGAGATAAAGATGAACTAGTTGTTGCCGATCTTAATCTCGATGAGATTCTCGAAGTAAGAAATGTTTGGCAATTCTATAGAGATCGCCGTCCGGAAACTTATGAATTGATTACTCAAGTATAATTAAAGAAGCAAAGAATTCAGAAATAAAAGAAGGCTCTAAATTGACACCCGAAGAAATTGTTGCAATCACTGCAAAACACACGTACGGCACGTGGAGATTCCAAAAAAACTGGAATCCTCTCTGTATTGTTGACGCAGAAGGATGTTATTTCACAGATTCATCCGGTAAAAAATATCTTGATTTTTCATCTCAATTGATGTGTGTTACTCTTGGGCACAAAAACCAGGCAGTAATTAAAGCAATTGAAGATCAAGCAAATAGACTTGCCTATGCCGCGCCTGGTTTTGCAACTGAAGTGCGTGCAGAATTAAGTAAACTCTTACTTGAGGTTTTGCCAAAAGGATTAGAAAAATTTTATTTCTCAACATCCGGAACCGAAGCTAACGAAGCCGCAATTAAAATTGCCAGAATGTATACCGGCAAGTATAAAATTATTTCTAGATATAATTCATATCACGGATCTACTGCAGCATCAATTGCCGCAACAGGAGATCCAAGAAGATGGGCTGTTGAGCCATCCGGCAAAATTGACGGTGTAATTTTTGCTCCGGAATGTAATTGCTACCGCTGTCCTCTCAATCATTCTTATCCTGAATGCAATGTGGCTTGTGCGAATTATATCGAACACATGATTAAGAATGAAAATAACGTTGCAGCAATTATTCTTGAACCAGTGGTGGGAACAAACGGAATTTTAATTCCTCCTAAAGAATATATGCCCCGTTTAAGAAAAATATGCGACGATAATAATGTATTACTTATTGCCGATGAAGTTATGAGTGGATGGGGAAGAACAGGAAAATGGTTTGCTATGAATCATTGGAATGTCCTGCCGGATATTCTTACTACTGCTAAAGGAATTACTTCGGCTTATCTTCCTCTTGGACTGACTGCAACTACAATGAAAATTGCTGATTTTTTTAACGATCATTATTTTGCACACGGACATACTTACGAAGCTCATCCATTAACTCTTGCACCTGCCGTTGCGGCGATCAATGAATTGAAGAATAAAAAATTAATTGAGCGCGCAGTTGAGATGGGAGAATATCTAAATGAAAAATTAATAGCTATCAAACCGAAGCATCCTTCTATAGGTGAGATAAGAGGAATAGGACTTTTCTACGCTGTAGAGTTGGTTAAAAATCAAATCACAAAAGAATCATTCAATTCGAAAGAAGATAAAGTAAACGGCAAGCCATTAATGGTTGATAAAGTTACATCAGAGATGATGAAGCGCGGAGTTTATGTACAGGGTTGGGTAAGTCATTTTGTAATTGCGCCGCCGTTGATTATCACGAAAGAAGAAATTGATTACGCCGTAGAAATATTTGATGCTTGCCTTTCGATTGCCGATGAAGCAGTTGTAAAATAGTTTTTATTTATTCTTATATAGAAAGGGCTTCTTTTATGAAGAATATCGCTCCACAACTTCCGGCAGAGCAATACGAAAAAAATTTTGCCGAGCTGCATCCTCCTTTTACTTTTAACTCGGCTGTAATTGAAGCAAACCGCTGTCTTTACTGTTATGATTCGCCATGCATGAAAGCATGCCCCACTCATATTGATATTTCGGCATTTATAAAAAAAATTGCTTCCGAAAATTTTCTTGGTTCTGCAAAAA
>JAKAMS010000479.1 GCA_021812745.1 Bacteroidota bacterium
CTTGCGGATACTTGCTTCTTGGATCAACAATATTTGTAAACACCATTGAAGGACCGCAGAAAACATAATCTTCTAATATCACTCCTTCATAAACAGAAACATTGTTTTGTATCTTAACAAAATTCCCGATTACAACATTAGAGCCAACATTCACATTTTGACCAAGTACACAATTCGTTCCGATTCTAGCACCGGACTGAACATGAGAAAAGTGCCAAATTTTTGTGCCCTCGCCTATCTCAACATTCTCATCTACATAAGCGGATTCATGTTTGAAATAATTCATAACTTCATCTCACTTTGCTAAGTAATGGATGAATAAAATTTTCGTTCTCTTCAACTTTTGCAAACCGGATATTATAAACAGCTTCTATAGATGGTCTGGCTTCTGAAATGCCCAATCCATTTCCTCTTAATATTTCCTCGTAAACTCTTGTATGAAGATTTGTAAACCCTTCGGTAAACTCAATCTCTTTTTCATCAACAATTATAGAACGGAATGTTGATTTATTTTGTAATCTGATTTCTACGGGCAGATCGTTTTCGTCAATTGATAAGTACCAGGTAACATCTGCATTTTGTAATTCTAACAATCCCGACATTTTATTTTTATTGGAAAGATGCACTTCACTATTTACAACTCCGCCAAACAACCAGATTAAAAGATCGAACAGATGAATACCGATGTTAGTTGCAATGCCGCCGCTTTTCTCTTCATCTCCCTTCCATGAATAATGATACCAATTCCCGCGCGAGGTAATGTAAGTCAACTCTACTTTATATTTTTTGTTTGATGAATTCTTAATCTCTTCTTTCAAAGCAACAAGCGATGGATGATTTCTCAACTGCATAACCGTGTAAACTTTTTTACCGGTTTTGTTTTCGAGTTCTTCAAGTAAATCTAGATTTTGAGGAAATAACACCAAAGGTTTTTCGCAAATAACATCGGCACCAACGTTCAGACCTAACCGTATTTGCGAATCATGCAAGTGATTTGGAGAACAGACAGTCAAAAAATCAATTTTAGCATCTGCATTAAGAGCAAGCTTTGTAAGGTGTCTTTCAAACCGTTCATAGCCGGTAAAATAATTTGCTTGCGGAAAGAAATGATCGAGCACACCAACGGAATCATGCGGATCGAAACATGCGGTTAAATCATTACCCGTATCTTTAATAGCTTTAAGATGACGCGGAGCCACATATCCGGCGGCGCCAGTTAATCCGAATTTTTTCATTCTGGTATGAATCAATAAATTTTACTGACAAATTTAGTAAATAGTGTTTGAATAACTATACCTATTTAGATTAAATTGCGAACCGACTACAACAAATACGGAGTTAATGTGAGTATCTCTTCCGAAATTCAAAAAATTAAAACTGGTTTTCTTCCCTCTTTTTGGGTTGCAAATGGAATGGAATTATTTGAACGGCTTGCCTACTACGGTCAGCAAATTGTTTTTATGATTTACATGCGTAATAAACTCGGCTTCACAGAATCAGAAGCGGGACAACTATCCGGAATGTTCGGTGGATTAATTTATTTACTTCCGATCTTAGGTGGAACACTGGCAGATAAATGGGGATTCAGACGCGCCTTCAGTATTGCATTTTCAATTTTAGGACTCGGATATTTCTTAATTGGTTCTGTTGGAATGAGCGCTTTCGCAGGAATCTATGGCGGCTTCTCTCAATACTGGTTGTTGATGGCTTTTCTTGTCTTTACTGCGTTCGGCGGTTCGTTTATAAAACCTTCCGTATTAGGTACGGTTGCGGTTACTTCAAAAGAAGAAACTAAATCACTCGGATTTGCAATTTATTATTGGCTGGTTAATGCCGGCGCGATGATAGGTCCAACAATAGCATATTTTGTAAGAGATAGATTCGGTAATGAATTTGTTTATATCGTTTCTTCAATTAGCTGTTTTGCAATGCTGTTAGTAAATATTTTCCTCTATAAGGATGTAAAAGTAAAAGGAACAGAAGTAGTTGAATCTCTCGGAAAAAAAATTACAAACCTTTTTGTTGTTCTCGGCAATTTTAAATTTATGATCTTTCTTCTAATCTATTCTCTTTACTGGATAATTTTCTGGCAGGAATTTATAATTGTTCCTTACTACATTACCGATTATATAAGTAAAGGCGCACCTTATGAAATTGTACAATCATGGGCAGGTGCCGGTGCAATTATTCTATTACAAATTCCGCTTAACAGATTAACAAAACATCTCCCGACTTCCAAAGCAATACTTGTCGGTTTTGCGCTCTCAAGTTTAATTTGGGTAATAATTGGAATATCGCCAAGCATTCCAACTATCGCGGCTGGTATAGTTGCATTTGCCATTGGAGAGATGATTCAAGCACCAAGATATTATGAATACATTTCAGAAATAGCCCCGGCAGGTCAACAAGGATTATATCAAGGTTACGCTTTCTTACCGATTGCGATAGCACGCTTTGCAGGTGACCCGTTTGGCGGCTGGATTTATCAAACCGCCAAAGCCGCCGGAAAACCAAGTATGATCTGGTTCTCTATGATTGGAATTGGATTTTTAGCTACTGCTCTTATGTGGTTATACAACAGAACTTTGGTTGAAAGAAAAAAATAATAATTATAAGAGACTTCTGAAATATTCAAAAGTCATTCATGCGCGAACGGAAATCTATTAGAA
>JAKAMS010000480.1 GCA_021812745.1 Bacteroidota bacterium
GAATAGCAGTTATCATCATTCTCATAATTTAAAAACATAGGGCGCATTATTGGCAAACCTGTTTTAGATGCAACGTAAAATTCATTATACCAAAAGGGAAGAAGTTTGTAACGAAGCTGTATGATTTGACGAGCGCGTTCTTCAGTCAATTCATTAAATGCAAAGGGCTCACGCGCTTTAGTATCAATTGCAGAATGTCCGCGGAAGAAAGGAGTAAATGCGCCAAGCTGAATCCAACGTACATACATTTCATTTGAAGGTTCACCGCCCATGAATCCGCCAACATCAGATCCAACAAAAGGCACACCACTTAACCCAAGATTCTGCGGCATTGTACAAGCAAGAGCAAGATGCTCTTCGGTTGATGCGTTATCTCCGGTCCATACAGCGCTGTACCGTTGAATACCTGCAAAACCTGCACGTGTTAAAATAAAATGTCTTTTGTCAGAATATTTTCTTAAACCTTCGCGTGTTGCGCGCGCCATAGAAAGCGCATAAACATTGTGGATTTTTTTATGGTCGGACTTAAATCCATTATCATCAAACTGAACAATATCCGGAAAAGCTTGTCCCCATGTTGACGGTTCATTCATGTCGTTCCAAAATCCTTCAATTCCAATTTTTAGAAATGGCTGAAGTTTATCGCCCCACCATTCACGCGTTTCTTTTTTTGTGAAATCAGGAAAGTAAGCCCAGCCAGGCCAAACTTCACCTTGGTACGTGATGCCATCCGGATATTTTGCGAAGAGATTTTGTTTCAATCCTTCCTGTGCTGCAAAATAACCTTGCCTGCCGGCAGGCAGGTTAGAGTCCGCCTTAATTCCCGGATCTGTTATTGGAATAATTTTGAATCCCTCTTTCTTTAAATCCGAAATCATCTGTCCCGGATTTTTGAATCTCTCTTTATCCCATGTAAAAACTCTGTAGCCATCCATATAATGAATATCTAGATATATAACATCACACGGGATATTCTTATCGCGGAAATTTTTTGCAATACTGCGTACTGTGGATTCCGGATAATAGCTCCATCTGCTTTGCTGATAACCTAACGACCACATCGGCGGCAGTTCCATTCGACCGGTGAGTTTTGTATAATCGGAAACAACACGCTTCATTCCGGGACCATAAATAAAGTAGTAGTCCATTTCTCCTTTATCAGCGCCGAACCAGTAGAAACGGTTGTTGCTGGCGCCAAAATTAAAATATGATTTGTATGTGTTGTCGAAGAAAATTCCGTAGGATTTATAATTGCGTTGACCGATGAAAAATGGAATTGATTGGTAAAGTTCATCTTTTCTGCCTGTATACTCGGGATAGTCTGTATTCCAGAGAGTGTATTGTTTTCCGTTTTTAATTAAGTCGTCGGATTTCTCTCCGAGTCCGAAAAATTTTTCATCATTAAAAAGCTTTTTGAAACAGCGGACTTCTGAATCATCAAACGAAACGCCGAAACTTTCTTCGTCTGAATTAAGAAGGTTCATCTGTTTGTCGTAAATGGAAATCCGGCAAGGATTTTTAGAAATGTGAACGACCAATTCTTCTGTAGTTATAATAAATTTTTCTTTTTCTTCTTTGAAATCAAATTTCATTTTCTCCGGCTGCTGATAGATCACCGCATAAGAGGGCGCTTTCGAAAAGTCATTTTGGTTTGTGTAACGGAAACGGATTATATTCTGGTCAACTAGATAAATATTAAGTTTCGCATTGCGCATTGTAAATTCCACACGGTTTGACTCAACCTTAAAACTTTTTACTCCTTCTACAAACTGAAATTCCGCGTGGACTATCGAAACAAACAGCAAAACAGTAATTGAAGTGAAAAATATTTTTTCCATCTGGTCACCCAAAAATAAATTGTCTTAACTACAAAATAGGTATTGTGAGAATGAATGGAAACGGTAATAAATTCCAAGAACTTCTTTTTTATAGAAGAAATAAGATTTTGCCCGATGCTGCTGATAAATATTCTTCTTAAATTTCATAAAGAAAATTAAATATTAACTCGGAGGTAAAATGACGAAGAAGAGTTTCCTGTTTGTATCGGTTCTTTTGTTTTTGGTCTCAATAACATCAGCACAGAAAAGTGCTTTTACAATTGAGGATATTTATAAAATAAAAAATGTCGGCTCACAAGTTATTTCTCACGACGGTACTAAGATAGCATTTACGGTTACTACCAGCGATTTACGCAAATCGAAATCCAATACCGACATTTATATCATGAACGCAGACGGCTCGAACATGAAACAATTAACAACTAGTCCTGCTGCAGATTACAACCCGATTTGGAATATAGACGATAAGGGAATTTATTTTGTATCAACACGCGGCGGATCGGAACAAGTTTATTATTTATCATTGCAGGGCGGAGAAGCAACTCAAGTTACAAATTGCGGATTGGGTGTTTCGTCACCAAAACTATCTGATGACGGAAAATATTTTTTGTTCACGGCTCAAGTTTTTCCGGAATGCGGCGCAGACGAAAATTGCAATAAGAAAATTAGTCAAGCAATGGAAAACGGACCAGTCCAAGCTCACTTAGCAGACAGTCTTTTTATTAGGCATTGGACAGAGTATTCTGACGGACAATATTCTCATCTGTTTGTTTATAATATTGAAAAGAAAAATGTAGTTGATGTAACTCCCGGTTATTTTGATTCAC
>JAKAMS010000481.1 GCA_021812745.1 Bacteroidota bacterium
GAGAAACCCAAAACCGGCGGGTACGGAACAATTAAAAATCCAATTAGACAGATGGAAGCAGAACACGTTTCGGCAGGAGACGCAATGGAAAAGATTAGAGCATTGACTAACAACTATACTTTGCCCGTGGGCGCATGCACAACTTTTCAAGTTACATATAAAGAGTTTGACGAGTTCGAGAAAGATTTACACAAACACGTTCATTTGGAAAACAATATTTTGTTTCCTCGTGCGATTGAGTTAGAAGAAAATTTGATGAATGAGAATAAATAATTCGCTATAAAAAAAACATCGGTTCCGTATTAAATAGACAAATTATTTACTTAAAACAATTTCTAACTATTAGCAGGATTAAAATGAAAAAATATTGGATAGCATTTGCATCAGTAATTGTTATATCGTTTTCTGTACTTGGTTGGGTTGGTACAAGAATTTATCAACAAGCTCCTCCAATTCCGAACAAAATAATAACCTCCGAAGGACAAACCATCTTCACAAAAAGTGATATTGAAGAGGGTCAAAATATCTGGCAAGCGCTGGGAGGAATGGAAGTCGGCTCTGTTTGGGGTCATGGCAGTTATGTTGCGCCGGATTGGACGGCAGATTGGCTTCACAGAGAATCTATGTTTGTTTTAAATTTCTGGGCGGCAGCACAATCCGGAAAAGAGTATTCCGGACTAGGCAACGAAGAACAGGCGGCTTTGCAATCACGGTTGCAAAAATTATTTAGAAAAAATACTTTCGATGAAACGAGTGGAATTATCACAATTGATCCGGTAAGAGCTAAAGCCATTGACTATAATATTAAATATTTCAGTGATGTTTTTTCAAACGGCAGAAATGAATACGCCATTCGAAAAAATTCACTCAACGATCCGGAGAAACTCCGCAAGCTAAGCGCGTTTTTCTTCTGGACTTCATGGGCGGCATCTACAAACCGCCCAAATGATGATATCACCTATACAAGCAACTGGCCGCATGAAGAATTAGTTGATAATCATCCAACTGGAGATGCTGTTGTGTGGACTGGTGTAAGCATAATTATGCTTCTCGCGGGAATAGGCGGAATGATTTGGTATTACGGATCTCAAGAAAAAGAAAAACCATTTGGCGATGTTCCGAAAGATGATCCTTTACTTGGATCTGTTTTAACTCCTTCTCAAAAAGCCGTAATAAAATATTTTTGGGTTGTATCCGGATTATTGCTGCTTCAAATAGTAATGGGAATAATAACAGCACACTATGGAGTAGAGGGTAACGGTTTTTACGGAATTCCATTAGCCAAATATCTGCCTTATACCATAACACGAACATGGCATAATCAATTAGGAATTTTTTGGATTGCAACCGCATGGCTTGCTTCCGGTCTTTACATCGGTCCCGCTGTTAGCGGTGTAGAACCCAAATATCAAAGACTAGGTGTAAATGTTTTATTCGGCGCTCTTCTTGTTGTTGTTCTTGGTTCGATGGCGGGTGAATGGCTGAGTGTTATGAACAAAATGTCTGACAGCAATTGGTTTTTATTTGGCCATAGCGGATATGAATACATTGATCTTGGAAGATTTTTTCAGGCTGCACTTTTCATTGGTTTACTTCTCTGGTTGGTTTTAATGGTAAGAGCAATAAAACCGGCATTGAAAAAGAAAGATGATCAGAAACAAATTCTCACATTATTTTTAATTTCCTCGGTAGCAATTGCACTTTTCTACGGCGCCGCTTTGATGTACGGTAAGCATACAAATTTAGCCATTGCTGAATATTGGCGGTGGTGGGTTGTACATCTTTGGGTTGAAGGATTCTTTGAAGTATTTGCCACTGTTGTAATTGCTTTTTTGTTTGCCCGCTTGAAATTAATAAGCATAAAAACTACAGCCCGTGCAACTGTTCTTGCTTCAACTATATTTTTATCCGGCGGTATAATAGGCACACTGCATCATTTATATTTCAGCGGTACGCCAATGATTGCATTAACTTTAGGATCTGTATTTAGTGCCCTCGAAGTTGTACCTCTTATTTTTGTTGGATATGAAGCGTGGGATAATATCCGAATTTCAAAATCAAAAGAGTGGGTTCAAAAATACAAATGGCCGATCTATTATTTTGTTGCGGTCGCATTTTGGAATATGCTTGGAGCGGGATTATTCGGATTTATGATTAATCCTCCTATCGCTCTTTATTATATGCAAGGATTAAACACAACACCAGTTCACGGACACGCGGCGTTATTTGGTGTTTATGGAATGCTCGGAATTGGGTTAATGCTCTTTACATTACGGGCAATAAGACCGGATATTCAATGGGATGAAAAACCGCTCAAGTTTTCGTTTTGGTCTATCAACTTCGGTTTATTTGCAATGGTAACATTCAGTCTGCTTCCTGTTGGTTTAATGCAGACTTGGGCTTCTGTTCAATATGGTTATTGGTACGCAAGGAGTTCGGAATTTTTGCAGACACCATTAATGGATACACTACGCTGGATGAGGGCTTTTGGCGATACAATTTTTGCAATCGGAGTGATTATTTTAGTTTACTTTATAGCCCGCTTATCAATCAAATTTTTTAATAAAGAGAAATAGCAAACAACTTTAGCCGGTATAATAAAAGCTCGGTCTTCCGATCGAGCTTTTTTATTTCTTTGTAAAACTTTGCGCA
>JAKAMS010000046.1 GCA_021812745.1 Bacteroidota bacterium
GGAAGTTGAGCTAAATTCATTTCCTTTTCTTTCCCTCCTCGTTCCCCCGGTTTTCCGATGGGATTTCCTTTGACTTGCACAATATTTTTTTTGTTATTTGACATAAAAATTTTATTCATTAAATAGAAAGAAGTTTATGCTTTTCATAACCATGAATACAACTGAATACGACAACGATCTGTTCATCTCTATTTTCACTTGCAATATTTTAGATGAAGACGTTAACATTTATCTTAACTGATTACCGGTTTGCTTGCTGTATTGTTCTTAATCCATTTATCAAGTTCTATTCGTGGTATTCTTCCGCGAATCAGATCTTCCGGTACGCACATGCCAAACTCGCCGCGCTCATACGCCTGTGTAATTGTAGTAGAACTAAAACCGGATACCGCCGCCGCCTGCTCTATAGAAAGCGTGAGCAGCAGATGAGGGTTATCATTATAATATGCGTGCATATCTTTTTTTGTCATTTATTTAACCTCAACTGCATTTTCTCGTTTGCGGAGATTATCTATAATTCTACCTCTAAGTCCAGGATAAAAAGGAGTGTTGATTGCATCATTAACCATCGCCAGAGAGCGGCGATGTATTTTGGCGAGTTTGCGCTGCGTCAGTTTATGTTTCTTAATGAGTTCTTTTATTTCATCATTAGAAAGCTCTTGTTTATCATCAATTTGTTTCATATTTTCTCTTTTGATCTTTGCGTTTTACGTTCGTACTTACATACGTGCTAAATCTTGAGTGCTAATATAGCATTTTGTGCATGTTTTGTCAAGTGTTTTTATAAAGTATTTTTCTTAAGTAAATTCTATGCCAATTTACAAATCATTATAATATAATATTTTGTAAAAAATAATGAGGAAAGAAAAAAAATATAATTATGAAGATTTAATAGAGGGTATTACCAGGTTTTTCGGTAGTGTCGAACAATTAGCTGGATTGCTGCATACTTCAAGGGAGAACATTTATCAACTAACCAGACGGCAAACTCCAAAATTTCTAAATAGATTAGAAAAACATGGCATGAATTTAGATAGCATACCATTTAATAATATCAACTTACATGCCAATAATTTCGGCAACCAAACCACATCCGGCAACAATTCTCACGCCATAGGAGTAGCCGACAAAATAAAAATAACTAATACGGAAGGAAGCAATAATGAAGACTTAGAAATATGTAAAATTGCACTTAAAGCCGTGAGGGAACAACTAGAGGCGTGCAAATCAGAAAAGGAAAATGTTGAGCGAAAACTTATAGAAGCAAATGCAGAAATCGCTAAATTACGGGAGAAACTTAATGCAGTCAGTACAAATTCAAAAGGTGAACCAACTAAAAATAGGTCAAAAGAGAAATGATATGTTTACCATGCTTGTTAAACAAATAATTAAATTGCAAAATCAAATCAGCGAACAAAATGAGGAGATAAAAAATCGTGACGAAGTAATCCATAATTTAAGAGAAATCATAAATGAAAGGGCAAGGTGGATGAAGTGAAAATAGTTCAATGGATCAACAATAATATCAATACAATTTTACTGCTATTTATTTTAGTCTTTTTGGTTATGATAGCCGTTAATCTTTATACCCTCAATCAAAGATTAGAAAATCCGAAAGTAACAGTATATGTCCCTCATCTTGATAGACGACCTGGGCGGTAGATGGCAAGCATATTCCCACGCGGTAACAAGCTCTGGATAAAATACCGACCTTCGGATTCTGCTAAACCGGTCCGGGAAAGTCTTAACCTTCCGAATAATCCGGAAGGCAGAAAAGCCGCCAATATAAAAAAGCGGGAAAAAGAAATTGAACTCTTGCGCGGCATAACTCGCCGTAGTAAAGGATTTATTAAATTCTCCGAAGCTTTTTCTTCTTTCATAGAAAGAAAAAAGAAAGAGACGGATTCCTACGAAGTTTATATCTATGCTAAAGATGCTCTTATTAATTACAATGATTCAGATCCTTATATACATCAGCTTGACAAAGAATTCTTCCTTGATCTGAAGAATTATTTAATCAAAAAAAAATCGCACAACACAGCATCCACATACCTCAACCATCTTAAAACAATCTTTGCTTATTTTATCGAAGAGAATTTGATTAGCTCAAAAAATCCAGTCTGCAAAATTCAGCCAATCAAAATGCCTATCGTTACCATCTCTTCATTGGACCGCGATATCATCTTTGAATATTTCAGTAAGATCAATCCCGGATTTAATAAATATATAAACTTGCTTTACCTGTCTGGTTTCAGGCGCAGCGAAGCACTGTCTCTTTATGGCAAGAACATTTTATTTGAGAGAAAAATAATTCAGGTTTATAACTCAAAAGAAAAACGCTGGGAAGATTTTCCGATGATAAGGAACTTAGATAAATATTTCGAAAACAATATTATTAAAGCCGATGAAAGATTTTTTGGTTATACCGGCGATTACGTTACTCACTACTTTAATAAGCACGTCAAAAAACTAAACCTCGATATTCATTATTCTCTGCATGATTTCAGACGAACATTCGGGATGGAGATGGCAAGAATAGTAAAGCCTCTTAAACTTAAAGCACTGATGAGGCACAACGATATTAGGACCACAATGAAATATTATGTTGATGATAATGTCTTATAAAACACTGTGCCCTAAAATGTACCCTGCTAATAGGAAATATCGGGCTTTATCGGGAAACAATTATCTAAAAATCTTTAATTCTGTGGAGCTAAGGAGGATCGAACTCCTGACCTCTTGAATGCCATTCAAAAGAAATTCTCCGTAATTTATTTATCTACCTTATATTATAAATCGCTGTGCCTTTTTACTGTGCCCGAAATTCAATCGATTTGGTTGAATTTTCATCTTTCAACCATTTTGGTTGAATCCCTTTAATTCTCTCAATATATCCAGGAATTTTTAATCCTTCATGCCAAGCCTTATCAAGTGTAGGTTGGTGCATTTCATCATGAGTAAACTCGTTCTCCAGTATCTCTTGCCGTTTTTCTTTGGAAATGTCATTTAGCATTTTTCATCTTTGCAAGGTCGTATCTTGCGGCTACTGTACTTGAAGAAATAGGATACCACATTTTAGACCATAACTCAGCTATCTGTTTCCAAGATACAGGATTTTTATTATCTCTTGCTTTAAGCAAAAATATCTTCTGCTCATTAGTTATTTTAATGCGGGTTTTCGGACGCTGCCTGTACTGTTCTAATTCATTAAGCAGTTCATCAAATGTTATTTTGTTTTTTGAATTAAATTCTTTCATGCTATCTCCAATTTACTTCTTTCAATTCTCTTTACCCAAAATCTTGTATAAGCATTATCTTCATCCCCGGAACGAATTAAATAGCCTCCGATCTGAGGAGTTGATGATCTTCCAAGCCCTTGTTTCCATACAAAGGGAGTTTTTACCTGCCATGCCGGTGTACATAAGGAAATTCCATATCCATGTTTTGTTGCTATCCTGGTTTCAAATTGACGGTGACGATGACTCCGAATCACAACATCTGGTGCTCTATCTCCCCATCTTCCGGCTTCGTTATATGCCTCAACCATTTCTTTGTATATAGCAGTTGATTCATAAGCTGCTGAATTTGTTGTCCCTACATGATGAGTAAAGTGAGCCAGCATATTATTCTTTTGTCCAAACGCCAACCACAAATCATATCTTGCATATTGTCCATCTTCGTTAGGCTTAGCGCCTAATTGCTTTGCCAGGTCTTCTTCATCTTCAGCGCTTTTCCCTACATGAGCTTCCGTCCCTCTGATATGATAATATACCTTGCATAATTTACTGCTCGTTATCGGGGATAAAAGCTCAAGGGCAATATTCTTTTGTATGGTTAGGTTCTGAGATATTTGTGTTTTAGAATTATGATGTACGCCGTCTATTGCGTCCCCATTATGGACCAATATAAACGGCTCCTCTTTTGTTACTTCTGGTACCCATTCGCCCCAAAAATATTCCCACATGTAATTCAGTTTCTTTTGTATCCTGGAAGGGTAAACAATTGCGCCGTCATCAAGCCTAACCTTCTTAGGCATCAAGGCTAGCCCGCAGCCGCTATGAGTATCTGAAACTACTATTATGTTTTTTACCATCACTCTCTCGCATTAAGTGAATAAAATTACTCTATTATCTTTAATACTTCTTCGTCTGTCGGAATCTCATCATTGCTGAACTTGATTCCTTTGCTCTCTGCATCTCGTATTGATTTAAGTAAATCAAAATAACCTTTTAATTTGAATTCTACCGGTTCGTTTTTTAATGAATCTATATTCTTCTTCAGCATCTTAAATGCGTCAAGAAGTGTGTTGCCTAATCCCATAACCACTCCCAAGTCTTCGGCTTCTTCAGAAGGGAAACGGTAATATCCATCTATCAAGCAGCAGTGAGAAAACTTAATCCATCTTTCCGTTTCCTTTGGAACTTTAACAATACTCCAGCCTTCCTTACTTCCCTCCCCGCAATAATACGCCGAAGCTGTCACAGCATATTTAAATTCAAATTCCGGCTCAATAAATTCTCCGTTGGCTCCGTACCAAATTACCTTAGTCAAGTTCTTGCAGTTCTCTAATATCTGCTCTCCGCTCATGCCTGGAATTCTTAACGTAGGATCAATAAAGAAATTTAGCTTTCCCTTTACTCTTATTTCCGTTGCAAAAAAGTTCTGATAGCCGTACTTTTTAAAAACCGGTGCTAATTTTTCATTAATCTCCTTCACTGGTTCCGGCATTTCAGAAGCGGACAGAAGGGACGATATATAACAATTTCCACTCCAAATGGGTTTCCCATTTCTCCTCACCATTAAAGTCTGATTAGGCACTGTTACACAGTAAACTTTGTCTGAATAATCAATCCATTGTGTGTGTTTAGGGAAAATAATATTTTTACTTTTTGTTGAATGAGCAGTAATTTTATATGTTTTGGTAATAGGTTCGTATGCAATGAAGGCGGGCATTCCGGTTTTAATATATAGTTCCTGAATATCGTTTGCCATTTTGAACGAAATAGTAGTAATTCTAAAACTAACTCGATTAATTCTTTTCCCACGTGTTAGTTTTTCTGTTTTTAAAAACGAACCATCGCCAAGGCAATAACACATTAAAAATTTTTGTATTAATTCCTTACCTGCTAATTTTATCCAATCTGGAATAAATTTCTCTGCTGATTTCCCAAATTCAAGTAAATATTTTGCCAAGGGTCTATTTGAAATTCCAAAATTAATTGTACCATCCTTACCCTTGCATTTATAATATTTTAGACCGCAATTTTTAATTGTCTTTTCTACTTTCCCCTTATATTTTTTTTGACTAATCAGAATCCTTTTGCCATCTGTATAACCCTCCGAAAGATAGAATCCCATAAATTCGGCGAATGGAAGTTTTTCAATTTTTATATCTCCAAATTTAAAAATCGTTCTTCTCTGAGAATCTGCTATAATTTGAGCACTTCTAGGGAATGGCATTGAGAAAGCTTTGTTTAAATTTAGGTTTTGTGCTTCTACTAATTTCCTTTCTTTTTTACCTAGATGGAATGTCTTTGATTCTCCTTTCATATTTTTCCAATTTACAATTGGCGCATTATGGTTTTGGGAATCTACTTGCACTAATAATTTGTGCCCTGGTGTTACCAATAAGCTAACCTGTTTACTCTCGATAGATAACATTTTACCAGTATGCTGATATTGTGTGTGGGCTATCGCTTCTTGGTATTCAATTCTATAATGTCTTTTATCAAAAATATTGAGTGTTAAAAATTTCTCTTTGCCATTTAAATTTTTAAAAAATTTCCATCCTTCATTAGTAAGTACTTCTGTTTCCTTATCATAGCATTCATTCTTCTTTTCATATCCTTGAAAATATTTTGATGGATATTTCCCTTTGATAGTCCACAAATCCCCGCCTGTCTCCTGCTCGCTCTTTATCTCATCCTGAACTATAAATACAACTGTCTCTTTAGCTCCTCCAAACACTACGCCTAAATGATTTAAGTAATCCTCACTATGCGCGTAATCAATATGATGCCATGTTTCCATTTCCCGCCTGAACAAATCTACCTTAATATATTTGTTCTTTACCGTTTTTAAGTGGTCTCTTAACTCAGTCAGTCCTTTGCATATTTTATACGGCGAAACCGGAAGGTTTAATCTCTCAAGTTCCTTTAAAAATTTGGTCCGGTATATCTCTAATTCAGTTGCGTCAAATGAACCGAATACCGGCTTGCCTATGCTTCTTAAATAATTCTGAATAGGCGCATATCCTATGTCCGGGAAAACAAAGAAATCAATCTCTTTTAAAAGTTCGGGGCGCATAAATTCATATCCGTCAATCTTCTCTATCTCCGGGAATCCCTCTCCAATTGAGTAATCGTTTATGCTTAAAAATTCCTTATCCGTAGGCGTGCAGTAATATGTCTTTTTTATATCTCTGCTTATCCTTCTTGCAAGTGAAATAAAATATCCCGAATCAACAACACACCCAACTAAATCTTTTACATCCTTTAAATCTGTTGTTTCTTCACTCAGATATTTTTCCAAGTCCTTCTTCCTGTGCGGAAATTTCTCCGCATACTTCCCGGCAAGTTCCTTGTCGCTCATGTCATTGTATTCCGGGTAACGCTTTCTTAATTTTTCTAAAAAATCCATACTCATCTCCCTAATCTTAATCTATCTTTATTTCTATCGCTTGATCTTGACGATGAACGGCTGCTGCCGAGGTGCGGTGCTTTGGTTGTTGTATTCTTCTCCGGCTCTTTCGCTGTTTTTTGCATTTCTTCAAAGTTCTGAATATACTGATCGGCTTGTTCCTTAGTAATAACTCCATTGCCCTTTGCTTTGTTTATTGTATTGTAAAAATTGCTTGTCCTTTCCGGCGAAAATTTCTCGTCAGCTTGAAGCATGTCGTTCTTTATTTTTCTTAAATCCGGATCATTGGAATATGTATTCACAAATAATCCCAACCCATCCGAAATCATTGCTGCTATTATCGGTGCTGAATTAGGGTCCTGTGCAAGTTCTTGAAAGTTGGTTATCGGCAAGGGCACTACTAAGTTTTGAAGTTCATTCCCAACCGTCACTCTATTGCCGCTAAAATCTTGTCCCTTTAAATAATCCCTAACTACTCCGGCAACCGGTGAAAGTTTACCCTCCATAAAATTTCTGAATACATCCCATGTGGTAGCCGAACCATACTTGCCTGAATTTAAGGATACGATTTCACCTTTTGTGTTTTTTGTTTCTTGTGTAATAAGCCTTGCCGCTAAAGTAACAAGTGAATTTAATCCACCGGTAAAATTAAATCTCGTATTTCCTATTTTAAGTTTTGCAAAGTCCGTACTTCTTGGATCTGTTTCAACATTTGCGCCCATTGCTTTTGCCGTTACCATTATACCTGCCGTGGCGGCTATGATTTTCATTAAGTTAATAGCTGCTTGTTTTCTTGCAAATGGGTCAATCTTTCCGGTAGCCAAATCAAATCCCAGCGGATGTGTAAAAATATCTATCTTGCTCTTTACAAATCTTGGAGAAAAGAACACATTGTTTACTGTGTTCCCAACTCTTTCAAGCCCACCTAAATTCCCACGCCCTGTAAGCGTATTGGCGATTTGACCGATTCCATGACCTGTAACTTCATCAACTCCACTTTTCTTCAATAGCTCTGCATAAAAATCATACAAATCCGCTCTGTTCCTATATTGGAATGCCGTAAATGCCGCATCTGCGGCTTTGTGAAATCTGCCTGCAATCGGTATTTTCTCAAGTAGCTTACTATCCGGATATGCTTCCTCAACTACCGATACACCCAAATTGTCTTTAAGATAATTGTCGTAATTGGGTCTCGAAACAATGTCCGCGCTTACTTCCTCAAGTACATTTTTCCCCTTAAAAGTTCTTCCAATATCCCTAAATGAATTAAGCGCGTTTCTCGTCCAAATAGTAGGATGCGTCATTAACACCGGCATACCCTGATTAAACAAAGCACTATCATCCAATGTGGCTTTCGCAGATTTTGTCATTCCGGGAATATGCTTAATTCCCCTGCCAATTGTTGCGGCTTTATTTTTCTTAAATTCTTCCCATGTTAGTTTGTTAGCATCTTCTCTTAACTTATCAATGTAATCCGCAAATTCAACTCTTGCTCTTCCGTATTCAAGCTCTTCCGGCGTAGCCCTTCCTAATGTTTTTCTTCTTGGTACGGCGTCCATTTTTATTTTAGCTTCAGTAATCTTTTGTGAAAGATCGGTAATCTGTTTTGCTTCTTCCGGCTTTATTATTTCACCCAAACTTTCACGTATATGATTCCACCTGTTTCTAACATCTTCAAGTTGCTTTTGAAGATTTGCTTTCTCTGTGTCCATCGGCGGAATTTTCTTTTCCTTAGAGTAGTCACCTTCTTTAATTTTCTCGTTATATTCTAAAATCTTCTTATTAATTAATTCCTTAGCCCTTGATAAGTTTTTCTGCTCTGTAATACCTTCTTTATCTAACGTCTCTTTTAGCTTATTCTTAAGAGATTGAAGTGCTTCGCTTCTATAAGGTTCGGTTTTCTTAGTCTCTGGAATTTTGCCCTTCTCAATATCTTCTATCTGGGATATTATTTTACCCTGTCGCCTTAAATCTTGTATGGACTTTTGAATCTCGTCTTTAGATTTTTTAACGGTCTCTTGTCCATAACGTGAAATCGCGTCCCGAATGTCTCTTGGTGTTATTCCTTCGATTTTATCTTTTAGTTCATTATGAATTGCATCTACTACATCCTCAATCCTTAATAAGCCTTCTTGAGCGTAATTCTTTGTAAGCTCTCCCAATATTTTAAGTCCCTTTCCTGTAATAGGTACACCGGCATTTAATGTGGAAAGTTCCTTATACAGGTCCGTATAAAGTTTGCCTCTTTCTTCTTTCAATTGTTCTTTAGTATAAGTCCGGCGCTCACGCCTTGCCTGGAAAGATGCCTCTCTTTTAATTTTGGTATATGCTTTTTGCGCTTCTATTTGTTTTAATTGGTCATCTTTCTCCTGTATCTTTTTCTCCAAATCCTGAATACGCTTTTCATAATTTGCCGATACCTTTTCAAGATTCTGTCTGCCGAAAGATTTTTCTCTTGCGTTAGCTACGTCTCTCATAGCCTTAACCGGATCAACCGGCATTTCTCCGTTATTATATCCCGCCGCGCCTAATTGCTGTGCTATTCTGCTTCTTTCAGCCGCTACGGGTGATAATGCAAGTTGTCTTAGCGTTTCGGAGTCTTTATCCTCAAATGCCTTGTTCTTTACGGCATTAAATATAGTCTGCTTTTGTAAATCGCCCGGTGTTGCTTCTAAGCCCAAAGAAATATTCTTTGCCTTATCATAATCATTCGTAATTAAATCGGCGGTCTTTTCAATTTGATATTTCTTTGTCGTCGGGTTATACGCCGCAAGTTCGCTTTCTGGAAGTTCATTAAAACCCTGCTCAACCAGCTTTCTATTAAGATCCCATGATGCTTTTGCAACTCCAGCCGGTCTTTTGGACTGCGTTTCCGTTATCTTCCCTTCTGGCGTTACCTTTGCCTTCCCCTCCGGTTTAAATACATCCGGGAAGCTTTTTCTTGTACTATCCCAAATATCCTTAAGATGAGGCTTTATCTTCTCTCCAAAGTCTTCAACCATTTTCTTAGACCACTCGGCAAAGTCTCTTAATCCGTTCTCTACGTGGTATGCGCCTACGGTAGTTAAATCTTTTAAGTTGGTAGGGTCAACACCTGCCGATAACTTCCCTAAGTTCTTTGTAAGGTTTTCTTTTGCTTTCTGATAGGATTCCTCTGAAATAAATCTATTCGCCTTCTCCGCTATCTTGTTGGCTTCTTTATTCCCCTCTGGAGTAGTTTGCACACCCTCTTTCTGCCCAGTCCCTTGTGTCTTTTTCACTTCCGTAATATCGGGATTTTCGGAGGGAGGTGCAACTTCTTTTATCTTTTGCAAATTACCTTTTGTATCATACTTAAAACCTTCTGGTGCATATTGTGTCTCCTCATAAATTTTCTTTTCTTTAGCAGAAAGTTTTTTACCATCGGCTATTTTATCTGCAATTATTTCTTCCGGCGTTCTATCAGAAACATAAGGAGCTAATCTTTTCTGTTCATCTTCAAATGCTTTGTTTAATTTAGCGGTCTCAATTTTTGCTTCTTCGGAACCCTCTCCACGCGGTTGTAGCTTCTGTTCGGCAATAGACTTTATTTTATCAGCTATCGTCTTATATTTATCTGGAAGTACATCATAAATTGCTTTTACGTTAGTAATCTGTTTTTCGGGATCACCCTGAAGCTTAGTAAAGATTGCCCTTAATAATTCATTAGATTCATTTTCTTTTAATGGTTTAGGTTTATTTTTACTTTGTGCATTTTTTGCACTAACTTCGCTCTGCGCATTCTCTGCCGGTTTTTGTCCGTACTCCTCTGCAAGGTCGGGGTGATCCTTTAATATTTTATCTCTTTCTGTATTTACCAAATCCAAAGTCCGTTGATAAGAAGGTCTCAGCTTCCCATTTTTGCCCCTACCAACATTATTAATGTCTTCAATCTGTCTATTTAGTTGAGACATTCTTGATTTTGCATTTTCTAAATTGGTATTTTCTTGTTCTTTTTTAATTTGTTCGTCTGATTTTAATAATTGTTTAACTCTATCCTCAATTCTAAAAACTTTACTTGTAGTGTCACCCAATTCTGACTTTTGTTTTCCAGTCATTCTTCGTGCTTGGTCAGGACCTATTTGAGTAGTTGCATCAACATATCCCAACTTATCATATTCATCTTTTAGTTTTAGAATTTCAGATTTCTTTTCGGGACTTAATTTATCAAATTCGCTTTTCTTAACTAACGTATTTCTGATATAAAAATTCTCTGCCGGTTCTTTAGAAACAGAAGGAGATTGCTCTTTAGGCTTACCTTGTAGTTCTTCTATGCCATAGGGACTAAATTCGTAAGCGTCAATTTTCGAAGGTGCATTTTCTGAAATTTGTTTTGACTGTTTTGCTATTGTGCTTGCTTCTTCTCTGTTTACGAACCTACCATTAGAAGTTAAAAATCCATTTTCGGAATTTTCCGGAATTTTATTCTCTGCTTCAATAGTTGGATGGCTTGAACCTCTAATTATTTTACCTTCTGGTGTTTTTATAGCGGCAGCTATAATTTCTTCTGGTTGTCCTTCGGTTTTACCGGATAACTCAGTCGGTGTCGTTTTGTCACCGGTTGGCTGCTGCTTTCTCCCGCTCATCACCTTTGCAACTTCTTTTCTGTCTATCTTCAGTTCCTTAGCAATCTCGCTCGGCTTCTTGCCTTCATCAAGCATCTTATTAATTTTCGCTGTATTGTCTTCACCGCTCTGCTCAAAAGGATTACTCTTATTTATCCTATCCTTTAAGGCATTGTATTCCTCTGTGGTCAGCCTCTTACCTATCGTCCCCGCAGCTTCTGGAGTGCTGATTTCTTCTTGCTTTTCTTGTGCGCCTCCGCTGCCTTGCTGTACGCTATTGCGTTTGCCTGCGCCAATGCCGCTTTCTCCGATTTCGGG
>JAKAMS010000047.1 GCA_021812745.1 Bacteroidota bacterium
TTCCTGAACAATGGACCGATTTTATTTATTGTGTTATTGGTGAAGAGTTTGGTTATATCGGAAGCATGATTGTTATTCTACTTTTCTTAGTAATCTTTTTAAGACTTTTCAAATTGTCTGCAACTGCCAAAGACAGATTCAGTGTTTTGGTTACTGTTGGGGTTTTAACACTTCTTTTTTCTCACTTTGCATTAAACATCGGAATGAATGTCGGTGTTACTCCAGTAATTGGATTGCCGCTTCCGTTTTTGAGCTATGGCGGAAGTACTCAGTTCATAAATATGGTGATGATTGGCATTGTTCTGAATATATATAAGAACCGGAAACTTCACACTTAGAAAAAATAAATAGATGACTGCAAAAGAAAAAATAGAGAGTAAAACTTCAGACGGATTTCATATTTGTGTTGGTCTCGATTCTGATATAACAAAAATTCCTCAGCACTTGCTTAAACACTCAAATCCGATTTTAGAATTCAATAAAGTGATAATTGAAAATACATATAAAGAAGCGAGCGCGTATAAGATCAATTTTGCTTTTTATGAAAAAGACGGTTCACGCGGTTTTGATACAATTCTCAAAACCATGGAATTGATACCGGATGACGTTTTAACAATTGCAGATGCAAAGCGGGGAGATATAGGAAACACATCTCAAATGTATGCGCAGTCAATTTTCGATCACTTCGGTTTTGATGCTGTTACACTTCATCCTTATATGGGTTTAGATTCACTCAGCCCTTTTCTTGACTACAAAAACAAACTCAATTTTATTCTCGCGCTTACTTCCAACGGCGGCGCATCGGATTTCGAAAAGCAAAAACTTGATAATGGGAAATTTCTTTATCAGCATGTAATTGAAAAAGTGAATGAATGGAATCAAAATCAAAATTGCGGCTTAGTCTTTGGCGCAACAAAAATTGATGAGCTAAAGAATAATATTGAGTCTTTTAAGCAGATGCCAATACTTTTACCCGGAGTAGGAACTCAGGGCGGAAGTTTGGAAGATGTTGCTAGAACTTTTTCTTTACACAAGAATATGAACTTCATAATTAATATAAGCCGCGCTCTTATCTACTCCGATAACACAGAAAATTTCTGGATTGCTGTAAACAAAACAATCAAACAGTACAATTCCACTTTGCATTCGATTCTAACCGCAAATAAATAAATCGAAATATAAGTAATAGCATTTAGTATGCTATTGTGTTAAATTTATTCGGAACTATGAACTGCTTTTCTTCGATTCACTTTGTTAATTATTTCTTATAACTGAGATGAACGATAAAAATTCAAAAATTCATGAAAGCACTTTATACGAAATTTGGAAAAGGCAGAGCTACAAACATCCTCTTAAAACTAACTCCGGCGAAGAGATAACAATTCTTGATGTTGGCGTTCACAATCAGGAAACAGGCGGACCCGATTTCAAGAATGCTCGAATAAGAATCGGAAACCTCACTTATATTGGTGATATTGAAATTGACAGCAACTATTCTGATTGGAAAACTCACGGTCACAATATAGACAGCAAATACACCAAAGTTATTTTGCATGCTTCGTTATTCAATACGAGCAATTACAGTTACGTTTATACGCGCGAAGGTAGAAAAGTCCCGTCAATATGTCTCTCCGATTTTGTAGAAAACGGACACCTTGAAAAGATTAAAAAAGAAGTGGATGAGAATGAAGAGTATTCAGATTCAAGTATAAAATGTGCGGCTAACGCGGCATTAGTTAGCCCAGACATTATCGAAAAATATCTTCAGCAGCTTGGAGCTGTCCGCTTTGAAAAAAAATGTAAGAAGATTTTTGACCGTCTTAAAGAATTACAGTTCATAAAAGAACTTAAGATCAACGAACCGGTAATATCTTACGATCTTACGGCTCAATTTCACGAAAGAAATTTTAATCATTCGGATTTTTCCTCAAAAGAAATTTGGCAGCAGCTTTTTTACGAGTTGATCTTTGAAGCTCTCGGCTATTCAAAAAATAAATCTCAGATGGTAAATCTTGCGCAGGCGGCTAATATAAATTTTTTGAACAAGATTGAAACCGATGGCGTGCTTGTAGAGAAATACGAAGCGGCATTTTTATTTATCTGTGGTTTAGCACATGACACAAATAGTGTTACCGAAGAAGTATCAAAAAAATATCTTGAAAGAATATCCTACCACTGGAACTCGATCCGTTCCTTTTATGATGGAAAATATTTTGATGAGACACAATGGCACTTTTTTAGAATGCGTCCGCAAAATTTCCCCACGATCCGCATTGCCGGCGGTGCTAGGTTAGTAAAAGAACTTTTGCATAAAAATATGATCTCAATTATTGTGAAAAAGATAAATGAGATTTACAGCTTGCCGGTGCTAATCAATTCTCTCCGTTCTTTTTTCGTTGTCAAATCAGACGGTTTTTGGAAAAACCATTATGTTTTAGATCAAAAATCTAATGGAGAAATAAAATATTTTATTGGAGCCGCGCGTGCAGATGAGATTGTTGTAAATGTAGTTTTACCGTTCTTCTCGGTTTACTTTGATGTCTTTGGCAACCAAGCGCAATCGAAAAAAATTATTAAGCTATATAGTATTTATGAACAGCGTTCGGAAAATCAAATTATTACGGATATGGCGCAGTCATTGAATATGAATGACCACATCCAAAAAACGATTTATGCACAAGGTATGATAGAACTTTTCAGGAGTAACTGTTCTAGGAATAGATGTTTGGAATGTGAAATCGGTAAAGTAATTTTTAATTAGCACTGCCTCCAAATTTGGCAATTTCGTCCCTCAATTTAGCTGCTCTTTCATAATCTTCTTTTTCTATTGCTTCACGCAGCTGATCTTGGAGCTGTGCAAGTTTCGTCTCGGATAAATTCTTTTTTGCGGGCTTAAACTCCGTGTCTTTCTCTTCAATATCATTACTGAATGGTTCATCGGGATCTTCACTCGAAGGTACAAAAGACGCAATCTTCATTACATCTTCCGATACGAAAAGCGGGCTTCCGGTTCTAACAGCAAGAGCAATCGCATCGCTCGGGCGGGAATCAACTTCATTCGTCATTGAAGAAATCTCTAATTTTATCTTAGCATAAAAAGTGTTTTCTTTTAATTCATCTATAATAATTTCTGAAATTGTTCCGCCAAGATTATCAATTATATTTTTTAGCAGATCATGTGTAAGAGGGCGGGGCGGTTTAATCCCTTCCATCTCAAGCGCAATTGATTGCGCTTCAAACTGTCCTATAATAATTGGCAAGCGGCGTACGCCGTAAATTTCTTTCAGCAATAACGCATAAGCGCCGCCCGCCGATGGACTTGCGGATAAACCTAATATCTCAACTTGAACTTTGTGCACAAAATCCTTCTATGATTTAATTTTCTTAATCTCTTCAATCATCGCCGGAACAACTTCAAATAAATCTCCAACAATTCCGTAGTCTGCTATTTGGAAAATCGGTGCATCTTTATCTTTATTAACCGCAACAATATATTTTGAAGAACGCATACCGGCTAAGTGCTGAATAGCGCCTGAAATACCAAGAGCAATATATAATGTAGGTGATACAGTCTTTCCGGTCTGACCAACTTGTTCACCATGAGGTCTCCAGCCGGCATCTACAACCGCGCGTGATGCGCCTGTAGCTGCGCCAAGTAGTTGGGAAAGTTCTTCAACAAGGTGAAAATGTTCTGGTCCTTTCATACCGCGCCCGCCGGAAACAATAATATCTGCTTCGGCAACATCTAGTTTACCTTCCGATTTTTTTATCTCAGTAACCTTTACATTTAGATTTGGAGCGTTAACGTTCACAACCGTTATATCTGCTTTTGCGTCTGAAGGAACACCCGGATTGAAAACATTTGGGCGCAGCGCAAAAACTTTTTTAGGTGAAGTGATTTTTACATCAACCAATGCTTTACCGGCAAAAATAGGACGTGTCGCAACGATGTCGTTACCGTCAGCATTAAGTGCAACACAATCAATCGCAAGCCCGGCATCAATCTTTGCAGAGACCCGCGGAGCGAGGTCTTTACCCATTGACGTCGCGCCAAAAAAGAGAATATCAAAGCCATTTTCAATTACGAATTTTGTTATTATTTCTGCATAAGCGCTAGGAGAGTAGTTCGCAAGATCGGAATTTTTAAAGTGCGTTGCTTTTGCAACGCCATATGAACCGACTTTTTCCAATCCTTCAATTTCGTTTCCAATGGTTACCGATTCAACGGTTCCGGAAAGTTTTACTGCAAGATCGGCAGCCGTTTTTGCAGCTTCGAAAGAAGGTTTTTTTATAAGACCATTTCTTTGTTCGATAAAAACTAAAATTTTATTTGCCATTTTTTACCTCAGATTACTTTAGCTTCTTCTCTAAGAAGGCGAATTAGTTCTGGAACCGCACTTGAGTCTGTGCCGATAATTTTTCCGGCTTGTTTTGATGCCGGCTTCTTCATAGAAATAACTTCTACGTAATTAGTAGCTGCAGCCGGTGCCTTTTCTATAATCTCTTTCTTCTTTGCTGCCATTATACCTTTCAGAGAAGCGTAACGCGGTTCATTCAATCCTTTTTGTGCTGTAATTACTGCCGGAAGATTTGTTTCAACAACTTCTTTACCGCCTTCAATCTCTCTTTCGCAAATTATTTTATTCCCATCAAGTGTAAAACTCACCGCTACCGAAATACAATTATATCCAAGTAGTTCTGCAGTAAGCTGTCCAACAACTGAGTTATCAAAATCCACAGATTGTTTTCCGAAGAATACAAGCTCTGCTCCTTGCGCTTTTATCTCCTCTGCAAGCGCCTTTGAAACAGAAAGAGAATCACGGTAGCCGCTGTCTTTTAAAAGGACGGCATTATCAATTCCCATGGCGAGTGCTTTACGTAATGTTTCTTTATTCGCGTCACCGCCTAAACTAATTGCAACGGTCTCGCCGCCAAACTTTTCTTTTGATTTCAGCGCTTCCTCAATTGCAAATTCATCATAAGGATTTACAACATACGTAACTCCGGCTGGATCAATACTTGTACCGTCACTTCCGATATTAATTTTTGCTGCAGTATCCGGAACGTGACTAACGCAAACGGCAATTTTCATTTATCCTCCATAAAAATTTTTAATTACATGCCGAACATCTGTTCTATTACACCGGCAAATATAATTAAAATTTATTTTTGCCAAGCAATTTTATAAATTAGAACACAATAGATAAAGATTATGAGCCAAGAAAAACCAACGGGAATAGTAGAACCGGTTATTGACGAGGAAGTAAATGTTGCCCTTCCTTATAAAGTGGTTCTTTTTAATGATGAATGGCATTCATTTGATGATGTTATAAATCAAATTATCAAAGCCGTTCGTTGCAGTTATGACATAGCCCGCGGTTTTGCTTTTGAAGCTCATGTCAAAGGGAAGTCTGTTGTATTTAACGGCGAATTAAATTCTTGTCTTAAAGTCAGTTCTGTCCTCGAAGAAATTTCTTTACACACACAGATTGTATCGTAATACCAATAGAATAGTTTATTATAGCGTTATTTTCTTCTTCTCAATTTCCAGCAAATTTTAGTTATATTTGAGTTGAAATTGTTCACTCTAACTTTTGAGATAAAAAATGCAAATAGGTCTTGTAGGACTTCAATATTCGGGGAAAACAACTCTTTTCAAAACAATTTCTGACAGCGGCACACATGGTTCTCAAACACAAAAAGAAGAAGCATCAATTGAAGTTGTTAAAGTTCCAGATGAACGGCTGAATGAGCTTTCCAAAATTTTTAATCCGAAAAAACAAGTTAATGCTACAATAGAAGTGTTTGATCTGCCGGGACTTAAAATGTCCGAAGATAATAAGGTGAAAATCACTTCTACTTTTTTGAGCGGCGTGCGGAATAACGATTCGCTTTTTTATGTGATCCGCGGTTTTAAGGATGATTCCGTTGCGCATCCTATGGATTCTGTTAATCCATTACGCGATATAGAGTTTCTCGAAGTTGAGTTTCTTCTCTCCGACCTGGCATTTTTAGAATCAAGGTTAGAAAAACTGAAAAGAGACGTTCTCAAATCGAAAGATGAAAAATTGAAAAGGGAACTTCCTGTTATTGAAAAATGTCTCGCTCACTGCGAAAAGGAAATGCCTCTTAGAACACTTCAACTCGATGAGAACGAAATTAAGTTATTATCCGGCTATCAACTGCTTACAATAAAACAGCTTGCTATTGCAATTAATTACGATGAAAACTCAATAGCTGATGTTGATACTGAAATTTCACAACTTAAATCAAAGCTTGAAAAAGCTCATACTGCCATAATTCCATTCTTCGCCAAAATTGAGTTAGAACTTTCTCAAATGAATGATGATGACCGTGCTGCATTTATGAATGATTATGGTATCAAAGAATCTGCTCTGAGCAAAATTTTGCGAACATCTTACGAAATGCTCGGGCTTCAATCCTTTTTTACTGTCGGCGAAGACGAATGCCGTGCCTGGACAATTAAGAAAAATTACACTGCACAGCAGGCTGCTGGAGTTATACATACAGATTTTTTTAATCGTTTCATACGAGCCGAAGTTGTGCATTATGAAGATTTTTTGAAACACGGCTCTTTCAACAAATGTAAAGAAGCCGGCGCGTGGCGTCTTGAGGGTAAAGACTATATCGTAAAAGATGGTGATATTCTCAACATCCGTCACAGTTAATTTTTTTTCTGTCATTTTAGGAATCAGCATTTCTAAATATTTAATGGAGAACAAATGTCAGCATCAGCAATAGAAGGTTTAACACCATCCATATTATGGAAAAGGTTTTACGAAATCAGTCAAGTTCCCAGACCGTCTAAAAGCGAAGAGAGAATACGTTTATATCTTCGAAATTTTGCCGGGCAAAATAATTTATCCATGAAAGAAGATGAAGCCGGCAATATTGTTATTTTGATTCCACCTAAACCCGGATTTGAAAAAACTCCAACAGTGGTTCTGCAAAGCCATGTTGATATGGTATGCGAAAAAAATAAAGATACAGTTCATGATTTTCTAAATGATCCATTAAAACTAATTCGGGACGGAGAATGGATAAAAGCCGACGGAACTACACTTGGAGCAGATAACGGTATTGGTGCAGCAGCAGCACTCGCATTGATTAATGATGGTGATTTTGAGCATGGTCAGCTTGAACTGCTATTCACAATTGATGAAGAAACCGGTCTTACCGGTGTTAACAATTTGCAAAAAAACTTCATTACCGGAAAAACTCTATTGAATCTTGATACTGAAGAAGACGGCGCTTTTTATGTAGGATGTGCCGGAGGAATGGATACTGTTGGGACATATAAAATCGAATATGATAAAATTGTAGATGGTTATCACCCGTTCTTACTTGCTATTTCTGGCTTGTTAGGCGGACATTCCGGAATTAATATTGCAGACAGAAGAGCAAATGCTATTAAGCTTTTTGGAATTCTATTAGACCGACTTTCGGAATTTAATTATCAACTTGGTGTAATCAGCGGCGGCTCAAAAAGAAATGCTATTCCCCGTGAGGCAGAAGCTCTTATTTTTATGAATCCGGATCTCGAATCGAAAGCCAGAGAAATAATTAATGAGTTTTCTCTTGAATCAATCATAGAATTCAAAAATATCGAAGGTGATATAAAGATTACTTTCGAAGGGAAAGATATTTCAACAATAGACATCAAAAATGTTTATACAAAGTCTTTCAAAGAGAAAATAATCAATGCCATTCTTTCTATGCCACATGGCGTTATTGGGATGAGTCCTGAAATCCCGGAGTTAGTTGAAACATCTACAAATCTGGCGACTATTGTTAGTGAAGGTGATGAACTCAGAATTGGAACAAGTCAAAGAAGCTCTGTTGAAATCTTCAAAAAAAATATTGCACGCTCCGTACGTGCTGTTTTTGAATTGAGCGGTGCAGAAGTAAAAGTAGGCGATGGATACCCTGGCTGGCAGCCAAATATGGATTCAAAAATTCTGAAACTCTCAAAAGAAGTTTATAAAAAAATGTTTTCCAAAACACCGGAAGTAAAAGCAGTTCATGCGGGTTTAGAGTGCGGTATTCTTGCCGATAAATACCCCGGAATAGATATGGTTTCATTCGGACCAACAATTGAAGGAGCTCATTCGCCTGACGAACGTGTCAAAATTCCTGATGTTGAAAAATTTTACCGCTTGCTCAAAAGTATCTTATCAGAGATTGCAAGACAAAAATAAATTGAACTGTTGTGAAATTAACATGCTGTTTTCTGGAATTGATTTCCATTAACAACAAATAGATAAAAAATGAAAAAAGAACTTAAACTTTATGATGTGCCCAGAATTAATTCCATCCAAGAGATGGTCATCAATTCGGCAAAAAGTTACGGACCGAAACTAGCGCTGGAAGATTTAAACGATACTCCGATTAATAAAATTACGTTTCGGGAATTGCAAGAGAATATTCTAAAATTTGGTTCCGCTCTTAAGGAACTGGGGTTAAAAGAAAGGGCACACATTGCCGTAATCGGTGAGAACCGGGTCCAATGGGCGATTGCCTTTTTAACTTCTATGTCATTCAATTATGTAGCTGTTCCAATCGATAAAAATCTAACTAAGAATGAAATACAAAATATCATTCATGAATCTGATGCGGAAGCAATAATTTTTTCTGGCAGTTATTCCAGTATGATGGCTGAAGGAAGAAATTTTTTGAAAGCGCTCAAGTACTATATCTGTATGGATGAAACCGGCGAGGATAAAGAATTTTACAAGATGGCGGACTTAATCAGAAACGCTAAACCAATTCATACCGAAAATCTGCCTGTGATTAACCCGGATGATCTTGCTGAAATTATTTTCACATCAGGTTCTCTTGGAAGGGCAAAGGGAGTTATGCTTTCACAAAAAAACCTTTCTGCAAATTTGATGGATATGGTCAGCATGGTTAAAATTGATAACCATGATAGATTCCTTTCAGTACTGCCGATGCATCATACCTATGAATGCACGTGTGGAATGCTTTGTCCGCTTTATACAGGCGCGTCGGTTCATTTTGCGAGATCATTAAAAACCGTTGTTGACGATTTACAAAAAGTTAAAGCCACAATTCTTTTAGGTGTTCCTCTGTTGTACGATAAAATGTTTAAACGTGTTATGAAAGGTATTAGAGATGATAAAGTGAAATCTGTTATTGTTCCGCCTCTTGTTAAGTTGACTAATCTTTTCTCATCGGTAGGTTTGAAAGATGTAAAGAAAAAAATTTTTCACGAACTTCACGAAAAATTTGGAGGATCAGTCAGATTGTTTATTGCTGGCGGAGCCGCACCAGATCCATTGGTGGCAAAAGGACTGCGGGAATTTGGTTTTAGTTTTATTCAAGGTTATGGACTGACTGAAACCTCTCCTATTCTTGCTTTGAATAGAACGGATGCGTTTAAAGATGATGCTGCCGGATTGCTTCTGCCGCATGTTCAAATAAAAATTAATAACCCTGATGATAACGGAAGGGGAGAGATTTGGGCTAAATCGCCGAGTGTTATGCTTGGTTATTATAAGAACGAAAAAGCGACTGAAAACACTTTTGAAAACGGCTGGTTTAAAACAGGCGATATAGGTTTTATTGACGAAGATGGTTTTTTGCATATCAACGGGCGCAAGAAAAATGTAATAATTTCAAAAAGCGGCAAAAATGTTTTTCCCGAAGAAATTGAAGATATTTTAAACCGAAGTCCTTTCATTCTTGAATGCCTCATTATTGGTGAAGAAGACCCTAAGCAGGGGGAAATTATTTCTGCTCAAATTGTTGTTGATGCGGAAGCTTTTATTGAATTGTCTGAAACAAATCAGATTCAAATTAACGACGAACTTTTACAGACTACCATTGCAGGCGAAGTGGAAAAGACAAATAAACAACTTGCGTCCCACAAACAGATTAAAAAGTTTACCATTCGAGAAAATGAGTTTGAGAAGACAACAACTCAAAAAATTAAAAGGTACTTGGTGAAAAACGATAATTGATAACTATGCTTTACAACTTGCGGAAGGGAAATCTTAACATCTTCATTATTTTTAAGAATGCCGTAGGATTAATTAAATGCCAGGGTTATTACTCTGGCTTTTTTATGGGATATAACAATACTATTCGAAACTTTAGAAGCTATGGTAGAAAAAGTACATTGCAAATTTTAACGGATATTCTTAATGTTAATCAGAAATTTGAAATAAAAGGTGGGCATGAAATTTATTCGGCATTTTAATTGGCTATTATTTTTTGCCATGCTTCCATTTTTACTTTCCTTCAATTCTTGCAGAAATATTCCCCCTATGAATCAAATTCTTAATCTTTATATGTCACCTAAAATTGGTGAATATATGATCCAGAAAGTTGCATTATTGCCAATGGCACAAGATGATACTACTGATAGCGGGACTTTCTACTCAACAAATCATTTCTTTAATGAATTGAGACGAAATTACCCTAATATGGAATTTGTAGTCCCACCTATAGATGTTGCAAATGAATATGATACTTTAATTCTGAGTTTTATAAACGATGTAGAAAAATTAAAAAAACTAGACCTAAAATTGTTTTTTGATTCTCAAGTAGGTTATTCCGTTGGAGAAGAAAATCTTGATGCGATATTAATTGGGAGAATAGACACATGCGAAACAAAAACCGGCTTAGTTAGTGGTGGTTTTGCATTTGTGACATCATGTGAATTTAGATACTATCTAATTTCTTTAGTTGATGGCAGAGTCCTCTGGAAGGCTAATATTTTAGGTGAGGGAGATTATCCCGTTGTTAAACATGGACTATCATACCCGCCGCTAGATTATGCTATTTCCAACGGGATTGATAAAATTATTACAAGTCTACCTTTTCATTAGAATAGAAAAAACACTTCCACTGTTAAAATAGAAAAGTCGGATATTGTCTTGTTTTATTGTAGAACACTTGAATAAGAATTTAGGGGCGGTGATGAAATTTCAAGGACCATTTAATCATGTATTCCTTTTTGCTTTACTAACTTCTTTACTATATCTAAATGGTTGCAGAGATCTTGCACCGGAGAGCAAAATACTCGATCTTTATACCTCGCCAAAGATCAATGCATATACTATTCACCGGGTTGCATTATTGCCAATGGCACAAGACGATACTACCGATATCGGTACTTTTTATTCTACAAACCATTTTTTCAATGAGCTACAAAAAAATTATTCTGACATGAAATTTGTTGTCCCGAATCTCAATGAGTCGAATGGATATGATACTCTAATTCCAAATTTTATAGAATCAATTGAAAAATTAAAAAGACTTGACCTAAAAGAATTTTTCAACACTGATATTGGCGCTTCTGTTGATGAAGGAAATCCGGACGCAATATTAATTGGGAAAGTTGATAGGACGATTCCGAAATCCGGATTTATCAGGCGCTATTTTGCCAATGTAGTTTCCTGTGAATTCAGGTATTACCTGATTTCTTTGGTTGATGGAAGAGTCTTATGGAAGGCAGATGTTTTAGGTGAAGAAGGAT
>JAKAMS010000482.1 GCA_021812745.1 Bacteroidota bacterium
GTTCAACAAAAAATGAAAAAATTTATCTCGGTAGATAAAAAAATAAAAATTTTAAAATATTCGGGCAGTACAAATCCGGTAAAGTTTTATAAACAATAAGGAGTCTAAATTGATAGAAAAACTTGCAATACTTTATGAACTCCAGTTGATTGACAATCAGCTTGATGAGTTGGAGGAATTGCGCGGAGATCTTCCGGCGGCAGTGAACGATTTGAAACAGCAGATAGAAACTATCGAGAATCAAATCGAGACGAAAGAGAGTGAAAAGAAAAAATCACTTAGCCAACGCAAACAAAATGACGATGATGTTGACCGCCTTAAAGCAAATCTAAAAAAATTCAAATCACAGCTTTATCAGGTTCGTAATAACAAAGAATATGATGCACTCACTAAAGAAATTGACCATTCGGAAGAACAAATAACAAAACTTGAAGCAGAAAGTACTGCGCTTGAAGATCTTATTCAGAAATTAAAAGGGGAAATTAAAGAAGTTGAACCCCAGCTAGAGATACTTTCTAAAGATTTAAAAGAAAAAGAAACCGAGTTAAAACAAATCATTAAATCTAACGAACGGGAAGAAGCACGCTTACAAGATAAACGGGATAAGGTAGTTGCAAAAGTAAAAAAACCGGATTACAACACATACTCTAGAATCCGGAAAGCTTTGGGCGGGAAAGCTGTTGTTACACTTGTTCGTGCTGCATGTACGGGATGCTACAATGTTGTTCCGCCGCAGAGACAATTGGAAATAAAATCTGGTAAGAGACTTTACTCATGCGAATCTTGCGGAAGAATTTTAGTCTCTCCTGAAGTTGCAGAGGAAGTTCAAAAAAAAATTCAGTTCTAGTTTAGAAGAAAATAAAAAGCCGTCAGAAAAGTTTATACTTTTTTTGACGGCTTTTTTATTTATTCTTCCTTAGCATAAAATCATTTTTGATATGATTCGTAAAATCTGTATCCCAGAATTCTTTTACTGAACCGCCCCGAAGCCAATAAATTCGCGGCGGGGACTGCCCGATCAAATTCAGAAACTCATTCATTGTTATCATTCGATATGGATAATTAAAATTAGTTATCACTTTGAATGAATCCGCACTTATAGTTCCCTCAGAAAATAAGAGAGCATAAAGATTGGAACTCCAGCCTGCTTTCTTTTTTAATCCGGATAATTCTTTAGCAAGATTTTGGCAATGATCGCACTCAGTATTAAAAACTGCAATCAACTTATCGCCGTGAGATAAGTCCACCCTTCCCGCACCCACAAAATTTGTGTATTTGGCAAACTTGAAATCCTTATACGATTTGACTTGCGATACCGCAAATACTATTATGAATGAGGCGAGAGTTACCATAGGCACTACAAAATAATTTTTTTTCTCTTCGCTTCTTCTAAACAGTACAGCAAGCAATACCATCAATAAAACATTTTTAATTATTGATTCAAGCGGAGACATCTTAATCATCTCGCCGAAGCATCCGCAATTTTGAGAATCATGCAATATGAAACCAGTATAGCCGAGGTATGCTGTAAAGCCAATTAGGAAAAGAAGCGAAACTGGAATAACTATTCTTTTCAATGAGAAGGGCTGAAAGAACAACAAGCCGAGAGCAAGTTCAAGACTAATTAATATTCGCACAATAAATCCGGCGCTCTCTCGCGATGCGGCTAAACCGTGATCAACTAAAATTATTTCCACAATTCCAGGTGCAATCAGTTTAGAATAAGCAGAAAAAATAAAAACAGTCCCGATTAATACACGCAGCAAGAGTGTAATCTTATTTTTCATCCGGCTGTAATCAATTTGTTGTAATTACATTTTAGCTATTAAAAATGAAATCGGCAAATTCATTTTGCATGAAGCAGAAATTAATTTAGAAAGGAACACCTTTAGCGCGCGCTTCTTTTAAGGCGTTAGCATACCATTCGAGTTCATCAAGAAACCGTTTTACTTTTGCGTGAAATGATTGATCAACCGGCTCACCTTTGGTATTGAACGCAGATTGAATAGACGGAATTCCAAACATTGTTTTAGTAGTTACTATTCCAAGCTCTCCCAAAAATATTTTTGCTTGAACAGCTGAGCGCATTCCCGCTATTGGTCCGCCGCTGTAACTTGCGATAGCGGCTGGTTTGAAGAAATACTCTTCGCGGAAATAATCCATCAAGTTAGTAAGTGCCGGCGGTAAAGAGTGATTGTATTCACCTGCTACTATAATATATCCATCAGAGGTTGATAAAATATTGTGAAGTTTTTCGAGTGTTTCCGGGGCGGAACCTTTCTGATAATCTTTATACATCTTATCAAGAAGAGGCAGATTATATTCCTTTGGATCAATCAGCGTAACATTATAACCTCGTTCAAGACATTTATTCAAAATGAATTTTGCCGCCTTGGTGCCTTGGCTTTTCTCTCTGACTGAGCTAAGAATTATTGAAATATTGAGAGACATGTTTTACCTTTTCTCTACTAAATGCTTACTTACTCAAAAAAGTTCAAATGAGAAGCGATCCATATTTAATCTTATGGCACAATAAACAATTTAATTTATTGCAAGATGTATGTTTATTTTAGAACAGTTTGAATTGTAGTCAGAAGATTTTCAACAGGAATAATTTCTATTGCAGATTTACTTTTAACCGATTT
>JAKAMS010000483.1 GCA_021812745.1 Bacteroidota bacterium
AATGCATCATCAATCGTTATATCTGCCATCTCTATACCTTTATTCTTTTTTACAATAGAAAATAATGCGAATTATAATTCAACGCAATCCGTTGTTATAAGATTGCTAATTCCGCGCCCGGCAATGATCTTTACTTTTGGAGAAAGGAATTTGCTGTCAAAGATTTTTAGTGTTCGCATCAAAATTCATTTATTATTCCAAAATGTATTTTACCGTTGCCGAACGAATCTCCTTTGGCAAGCGCGAAACTGACTCCAAGAACTCCAAGACCGGTTTCAATATTTAAACCAAATCCGTAGCCAATCTTGAATGAAGAACTTTCCGGAATATTCTTTTGCATATCCTCGTTTCGTAAAAAATATCCGGTATCAATAAACAAAAAAGTAAAAGACCGCTTGGAAAGAAGAAGACGGTACTCAAAGTTGGACCAGAAAATTCTGTTTCCCTGAAATTGCTTTTCTCTGTAACCGCGCAAAGTATTTGTCCCGCCTAGAAAATATAGATCGCTCATGTCTGTATTGTTTCCGCGCAATTCGCGACCATGAACACCAATGGCGATAATCTGCTTTTGAAAAAGCTGATTGAAAATTGAAAAATCAAATTCAAGACGCTGAAGCGTAACATTTGTTTTTGTGTCGGGAGTTATAATAGCTGCGGGACCGTTTATTTTTTTTGAAATGAATTTGTAGCTATTGTTCAAATAAATTCCTTTCGTAGGGGCGTAGAAATCATCGCGTGCGTCAATTCTGAAATTAACTCCTATTGAAAGAGAAGAAGAATTAAACACAGTAAAGTTTTGTGAATTCAGCTCGGACGGAATAGTTGATTGTGTGCCGATAATAATCGAAGCGGAAATTTCATCTGTTGCTAAATATTCCAAACTTCCTTCAAGGTTGCGCTGAACATAAGTTGAATCCTGTTTACGTTGAAATAATGACCACGAAATATTAAACGGGAGATCGAAGAGCCAAGGTTCAAGGTAATGAAGTTCAAGTTCTTGAGACGAACGGTTTTCCTGCTGCCAGCGGAATGAAGCCGCCCTGCCTGTACCAAAAAGATTGCGCATGTTAACATTAATAAATCCGGTTAAATAACCTTTCTCCTTATCATTTACTGCAGGAACGTAACCTATAATGCCGTCAAAATAATTTGTCTGCTTTTCTTTTACTGATATTTTTAAGACACCTTCCTGTTTTGAGTTAAAATAAAAAACCGGCTGTTCAACCGGCTCAAAAAAACGCAACCGGTTTAATCGCTCCGGAATTTCATCAATCTTTTTTTGAGAATACTCTTCACCTTTCCTAAATTGAAGAGCGCGTGTAATAACAAAATCCTTCGTTCTATCATTGCCCTGGATTTCTATCTTATCAATTTTACTTTTAACACCTTCATCAATGTATAGAACAAGATTGGCAAAATGATCCTCGTTTGCCGAATTGTTTTCAGATTTTACGGAAGGATTGATAAGTTCAACCGATTCAATGCGAATGGAAGAAAACGGGTAACCGATGTTCTCGTAATAATCAAGAACCTCCGAAAGAGCGAAACCGATATTCGCATTTGTAAGCGGGGCGTTTTCGAGTTGAGAAAGTATTCCGGCAATCTGATTTGTGTCTTTAACTGTTTTACCAAACTTAATCTTGTTGATGAGAGTCGGCTTGCCCTCAATCAGATTTATTAAGAGAGAAGATCTTACGGAATCAATTTTCTCCAAGACAACTTTTTGAAAGGAAGAATAAAAATATCCTCTCTCTTCCAATGCGGAAGTGATTCTGGATTTAACCGAGTCTTCCAATCCGGGAAAGTATTTTGTGCCCGTGGAAATTTTTATCCAATTAAAATAATCGCTTTCCGAAAACTTATTTTCTCCGTTGATCTCGATTTTTGAAATGGTTTGTGCGAATGAATTTGTTGTGATTAGTAAAAGAAAGACGAGAGTTACATTTTTAATAGAACGCGGGCTACGTTGATTGTTATGATTAACGCGGATTAGATAAAGAATAATCTTAATTATCTCCATAGGAGTCCTTCGGACATAACTGATCCGCGTTCTATTCTTATTTATAATTCGGCGTGTCATTGATGATCTTCATCTTTTTGCCAATCGTCATCACTTCTACATGTTCTGCATATTTTCTCATCTGTTCGGAAGTAACTTCACATGTTTCGATCATTGTTGAATTAGCGGCGCCTAACGCGGCGGCAATTTTGATAAATTCATCAAACACAAGCGCGTTTTCTAATCCGTAAGCGATACCGGCAACAAAGGCATCTCCGCTTCCGGTTGAATCTAATACTTTAACTTCTGGCGGCACAATCTTATAATGAAAATTAAATTTGCTGGCATAAACCGGATTGGCGCCGTCCGTCAAAAAACTAAGTTTAATGTTTTTGGAATATAGCTCCTGCAGAAAATTTAATTTCTCGTTTTCATTCCGCAGAGAAATATTTAACGATTTTTCAACTTCTTCAACATTATTATGAATTACCGTAGGAGCTGCCTCTATACAATCATTTAGATGAGCGCCGTATGTATCTAAGATTGAGATTTTATCGTGTTTGTTTGCAAGTTCAATTCCAAACGGAAAAATATCATCGGTCTCTTTGCAAGGAGAACTGCCTGCAAATACTACAATAGAACAATT
>JAKAMS010000048.1 GCA_021812745.1 Bacteroidota bacterium
CGGCACTCAGCCGCAAATTATTAAATGCACATTCAGCACGCTCTCTTAATAAGAATGATTCGGGATAAAAGTTCATTCTTCCGGTCTGTACTTTAGTCCATTCCAGAAGATTATCGAGTAATGCTAATACACCCCGACCCACACAATTAAGTTTTCCAGCATAATCTTTTATTTGTTCGGGTTTTAAAATCTCATAGTCTGAATGCAAGATTTCTGCAAGAGTAAGTATAGGCTGGAAGGGACTTCTTAGATCGTGGGCTATAATGGAGTAGAGCATATTCCGGCTCTCATTCAATTGATTTAATTCTTCCGACTTAGCCAGTAATTCATTCTCAGCCGTTCGTCTTAATTTCAATTCATTTCTGATTTTGAAAACCAATGCTGTAAAGAAAGTAATAATAAAGCCAGCTAGAATTATTATGATGAAAGAATTTTTATTTATAAGAGATTCTAGTTCTCCAGACCCATTATAGAATACTCTTTCTTCTTCGCTGCTTATTATGCTAATGCGATTTTTGATTTTATCAAATAAGATTATTCCTTCCTTATTCGCTGATATATTTTTGTAATCGCTACTTATTTGATTTGATTTTTGTGCTCTCAAGTTTTTTTGAAGGACAACCATAGCGTAAATATATTGTTGCAGCGTGTCAATATTTTTTTTATTTACTTCGCTATGGTCGGTAAATGTTTTTAAAGAATCTGTTTGTGACAAAAGAATAATGTTTAAGCTGTCTATAGTTTTTCCGGTTCGATAGGAGCGATCCCACACGTAATTTCTCTCTTCCATCTCCAATTGTTGTACAATAGCATAAATCTCATTAAACTGTTTTTCGACATAAAATGATTTCTTGAACCATTCAGTATTCTCCATAAATTCGTTTTTGTTCTGAATAGCCAATAATCCAGCTAAGAATAGAATTAAGAAGGTAAACAGAAAGAAAAGGTTTAATCTATTCTCAATAGAAAAAATTTTACTGCTCATTTGATAATGCCCTCCGGTGCAGTCTGCACATCTTAGTGGATTATATAATTTCTATTAGAGCAGGTCGATGGGATAAATCTTCGTGGAACCTTTTATTAATATATACTTTTTTGATAAAAAAAGGAATTATCGTCGCTAGTCAATGGTTCCCGATAGAACATTTTTATCCCTCTAATCGCTATAGCAATCCATAATCTGATCTTTCACATTTACAAATAGTCGTTTTCAGTTTCTTAACGACTATTCGCAATCAAAATGGTTTTGTAAATTCGGCTGGCACAAAATTGATAGCAGGTCTGATAAGATTAAAAAAAGTTTAGATGAAATAGTAAATCACTATCAACCTCCTTTTAGTCTACTTATTCATAAATGAGAAAATGGTTAATTAGCATTTTTAATAAATGTTATTCTGAATCTTGTACCTTCATTTTTTTTGCTCTCTACTTCAATCACAGCATTGTTCAGCTCACAATGTTTTTTTACAATAGCCAATCCCAATCCCGTTCCTTCAAATAATCTTGAGTAGCTGTTATCTTCCTGTGAGAAGACAGCAAAAAGATAAGGGATATATTCCTCATTGATTCCGATTCCTGTATCGGCAACTTCAATAGTGATCTGTTTTTTTTCGTTAAGATATAAGAGTGTTTCTATTTTTCCGGTAGATGTATACTTCAGCGCGTTACCTATTAGTTGATTGAAAATCTGATTCAGTCCATATTTATCCGCTACAATTTTAGTATTGGATAATTTATTGGTAAGCGTGAATTCAATTTTTTTTCTTTCAGCTTTTTCACGGTAATTTTGATAAAGACCCTTAAAGAGATCATCCAGTAAATCAAATTCAGTTACCTCTTTTTCATAAGTCCCGGTTTGCAGTTGAGACATTTCAAGAATAAGGTTAATTGTACGTTGTATTCTTTCTCCCTCCTCTTCTATTATTCTTATGCTATGATTTGTCTCGCTCGATTCTCCAAATTCGGATTCGTGTTTGAGCAAAGAAACCATATTGAGTATTACATTTAATGGTGTCCGGATTTCATGTGACATGGTTGCAAGGAATTCTGCTTTCAGTTCCTCTATTTTTCTTCTCTTAATTGAAGCAGACATGTAAGCATATTCGGCATTTCTCTGATCGGTTAGATTGTGTACTATTACGTTATAATACGGTTCAAGTCCCTCATTAGTAACAACAACATTCGCCGTTTCCTTAAAGTATGCAATGCTCCAATCCTTCTTGATCCATGCGGATTCATAATCTTTTACTTTTCCATTTGCTCTTAATAATTTTTTAAATTCCTCGCGTTTTTCGTGGTTGAGAACACAATACTCCTCAAAGTTACAGTCGGCAAAAGCATTAATGGAATCATATCCGAGCATATCTAAAAATATTTTATTCGCACTTTTTAGACTTCCGTCATAATAGACTTCATAATATCCGATCGAAGCATTTTGATAAATTTCTTGAGACAATTTATCCTTGTGAAGTAAGAAAAGATTCGGATTCATTTTTTCCGATATATCTTTTATACAAACGTATCTTCCAATGAATTTATCTTGCTCGTCATAAACATTCTCACAAAAATGAGAAACCCATTTCACTTCACCGGTTTTTCTGATAATTCTGAACTCATCCGAACAGAAGTTTATTCCCTGGGCTACCTTTTCTTCCTCGCCGACAAGAATTTCTAAATCTTTGGGATGGATTATTTTTTTTAGGAAATTTTGATCGTCTCCAAATTCTTCGGCATCATAACCGCTGATTAGTTTGCATGCCGGAGAGATAAAGCTAATTTTTGACTCCGGGTTTATCCAACAAATCCAATCCTCGGAGAATTCAGCAATCAATTTGAAAAATTGTTCTCTGCATGATGAACAATTTAACTTAGGATCAAACTCGTTTATTGAGTGACGGAAATTGCGTGTATAGTCTTCAAATACGCGCTGTGTGCTTTCTTCTTGCATAAATGATTCTCCTAGCCCTATCGGGATCATTTTGTAATTAGAAATCGAAAAAGAAGTGGAATTGAAAATTTTTAAAATTCCTCACAGCCATAAGGATATTTTCAATTCCACTAAGAGGGTGTGTGCAAAAGTAATTTTCGGGGTTCATTTTGGTAAGAGATAAGAGACGAGCGATTAAATAATACGACTAACGATATCCGAACAGTTTATTTAAATATTTTTTTAATTCTATTACTATACCGTTGACTTACTTCGAGTTTTTTACTGATACTTTTCATGAAGATTGAAAATCTATTGCTGCTCAAAGGTTCTATTTTTTCAACAAAGTTAAGGTTTATCAACGTTTGCCTATGTATTCGAAGAAATTGATCTGTGGGTAATGTCTTCACCCAATAGATCATCGGTTTCCGCATTAAAAACTTTTTATCATCAGTTAAATAGATGCGTGTATAATCCTTAAGACTTCTGATGAAGAGAATATTTTTAACAAAATAAAAACCGGGATTTTTTCTATCATTAATGAAAATATGGTCATCATATTTCAATTCAGTTTGAATATGATCAATTCCCTTATTACTCTTTTGAGCAGTAATTATATTTACCCTATTATTATTTGATGAGCTATTTAAACTCACCAATATTTTTGATCTTTTCCTTAATTGCGTATTGATAGCTTTGAGCAGCTCATCGTTAGTAAAGGGTTTGGTTATATAATCATCAGCACCAATTGTCATCCCTTTTCGTAAGTCATCTCTTTGCGTTTTCGCAGTAAGATAGATGAAGATGGGCATCATTTTTTCTTCTAATTTTTTTAATTCAGATAGGAGCTTGTAACCGCTAATATCCGGAAGCATGATATCACAAAGAATTATATCAGGTTTTTCTTCAATGATCATCTTTAATCCTCTGTCGCCGTAATGAGCACAAATGACATCATAACCAAGCTCTTTTAGCAGAAGAAAAAGATTATCTGCTAAATCAACATTATCCTCTATGATCAGAATTTTATACATACTTGCTTTTAATCTCTAATTCTTAATTTAAATTCAGTACCTTCATTTAATTTGCTTGTACATTCAATTCTACCGCTATGCATTTTTGTTAAATTTTTTACAATTGTTAGTCCAAGACCTACGCCTGGAATATTCCCGCTGTTTCTTCCGCGAAAAAAGGGTTGAAATAATTTTTCAAGATCATTTTTATTAATGCCAATTCCTTCATCACGCACTAAAAATTCAATCCATCTTTTATTCCGGTTTACATCAATTTTAATTTGCCCGCCTTGCGGAGAAAATTTAATCGCGTTGTTTATCAGGTTTAAGAGAATTTGTTTAATTATAAAACCGTCGCATCTAATTTCCTTTAATCCAGGTTCAATGCTTACCCCGATTAGATGGGAATCGCTTATATTCACAACTACTTCATCAAGTAATTCGTTCATTAATTTTTTTAAATCAATCCTCTTAAAATTTGGCGTCTCTTTTAGCAAATTGTATCTATATAAAGTTGTGATTTTTTCTAAAGTTTCAGTCAAAGAAATTATTGATCGTTTTATCTTTTCTATTATTTCCTGCTGTCTGGCAGTGTTTCCCTTTTTGATATAAAACTCCAGTAATTCCACAGAACTTTGGAGTGTTGAAAGCGGTGTACGAAATTGATGCGAAGTTGAAGAGATAAATTCTGACTGCAATTTTTTAAATCTTATATTATCGCGGTTTGTCTTCTTACCTATTATTTTTTCTTTTTTTATCCCTGGTAACATTTTAATATTTCTTCCGGTTATTTTTTAAATGAGTCTTTTCTCCATAGGCGTCTAATGAGACAAAGCAACGCCCACATTCATTCCGAATTAACAGTTAAAGTGTAATATCTGAATATTTGAGATCAGCAGTGAAATTGAAGGCCGCAAGTTTTAGGGTATTAATTATAGACCTTCCCAAGAAGCAGTTATAAATTAAAGTTTAGATTGAATAACAACAAGATAAAAAAGAATGGATTTTTATTAGATTATAGAACCTTTAGTTGTGGCATTATTAAAACTGAGCCGCAAAAAACAATTGTTTTTATAACGGGAATTAGCCAGTTACATCTTGTCCGGTGCGCCAACGCCTAGAATGGATAGTCCGTTTCTGATAACAGTCTGAACAGCAATGCAAAGCGCAATACGAGCTTCGGCTAAATTCTTTTCACTACCGATTATTCTGCATTCGGTATAAAATCTGTGGAAAAGTGCCGCAAGCTCTTCAAGGTAAATTGTAATCCGGTGAGTCTCATAATTCTCGGCACTATAAATAACATCTTCGGGAAACTCGAAAAGCTTTTTGAGAAGATTCTGTTCTTCTTTAGTTGAAAGCAAATCCAAATTTTCCAAAGATGGATTTAATCCCTCTTCAACAGTCATCCTTAATATCGAAGAAATTCTAGCATGGGCATATTGCAGATAGAAAACTGGATTTTCATCTGATTGTTTCTTCGCCAGATCGAGATCAAAATTCAAATGGCTGGTGATACTTCTCATATTAAAGAAGTAACGAACAACATCGCTTCCCACTTCATCAATCAGTTCGTCAAGTGTAATGTAATTAGCTTTACGTGTGGACATTTTAACAACTTCACCTTTTTCCATAATCGTAACAAACTGGTGAATTAGAACTTTCACTTTATCTGAGTCATAGCCAAGGGCACGCAAACCTGCAAGCACATCTGGATATGTAGCATTGTGATCCGAGCCGAAAAGATCAATCATAAGATCATAACCGCGCTCATATTTAGTAATGTGGTACGCAATATCCGGCAGACGGTATGTGGGTTCGCCTGTGGATTTCACAATTACTTTATCATTTTCGTTACCGAGTTCGGATAATTTTAACCAAACAGCTCCCTCGTTTTCATAAGAAAGATCTTTCTTCTTGAATTCTGCTAATAGGGAATTAATCTTTCCTTCTTCATATAAAACATGTTCGTTGTAAAAATTTTTCATGCGGATCTGAATCCGCCCCAGCGTTTTGATGATATCACCGAATATTTCTTTCTCTGCCGCTTGCTTAAAAACACCTTCAGCATTTTCATTAAGAAATTTTTCGCCACTCTCATTTTTTAGTTTTGCAGCAATCTCTTTTATATATTCGCCTTGGTAGTAATCATCGGGAAATTCAATTTTCTGACCTAGTAATTCCAGATAACGCAAGCGGACAGAATCACCAAGAACACGCATTTGCCTTCCGGCATTATTGAAATAATATTCACGGTCAACCGAATAACCGATCCATTCAAGCATATTTGCTACTGTATCTCCAACAACTGCGTTTCGACCATGTCCTACGGTAAGCGGTCCGGTTGGATTTGCCGAGACAAACTCTACCATTGCTTTTTTACCGGAATATTTTTTTGATTTCCCAAAATTTTCTTTATGCTGAAATATTTCTTTAACAATTTGCGTGTTAAATGACTGAGTAAAATAAAAATTAATAAAGCCCGGACCGGCTATTTCAACTTTTTCAATTATGCTCTTGTCAAAATCGAGAGAATAGATAATTTCTTTTGCAATATCTTGCGGTTTCAGTTTCAGTTTCTTTGCAAGAATCATAGCAGCGTTAGTAGCATAATCGCCGTGCCCTTTTTGACTTGGGACAGTAAATACAAGATCAACTTCTTTTAAGTAAGAAAGCTTCGTTTCTGTTTTCTTAAAAAGATCTATTAAGTAATTTTTCAATTATTCTCCGGAATTAATAAAGACTACTCTTCATTCTTGATTTTAATAACGGGCGCATCGCCCCAAAGTTTTTCCAAATTATAATAGCTTCTAGCATCTGCTTTGAAGACGTGAACAATTACGTCAAAGTAATCCAGAATAACCCAATTCAAAGTCTCAAATCCCTCTTTGTGAAAACATCTGATTCCTTTATTGTGAAGTTGTTCGTCAACCTCATCGGCAATAGCTTTTACCTGCCTGTCAGCATCGGCTGAACATACAATAAAGCAATCTGCAATACCGGAAAGTTTTCGAAGATCAAGGATGTTTATGTCGAAACCTTTTTTTGATTTGATGATTTCTGCAATCATCTTTGAAAATTTTAATGAATCCAATTACGCCTCTTTTCCTTAACTAATTAATTGAAGTTGTTTCTAAATCTAAAAAAATCAACCACATCAACAGTCATATTCAAAATTTGAGCAGTTGATCATTTGAACGGAGTTAAATTAAAATAATCTTTGCCAATTATGATTGACACATCTAAAAAGTAATCTTTGTTTAGCTGCTGAATTACATTTTCATTTTTTATGCCGAGAGATTTTGCAACTTTGAAAGCGTTTGCCATATTGCCTGATCTATCTATTACAAGACTCTCGTTAAGATCATCCGCTATATAATTACCTGCTTTAACTACATCAAAATTATTGTTGCGGAGAAAATCCGTGAAACGGTCGGCAACTCCGCTTACTCCGCTTCCATTTAGAACTTCAACTTGAATAATATCGGAAGCAACTTGCTCTGTTAACTGATCATCTTTTGCGTGCCGGTTGCCTGCAATCTTTATATAAATCGAATAACTCATATAAATAATAATCGCCGCTAAGAGAAAAATTGAGACGTTAAGAATCAAGTTAAGAGTGGAAGATTTTAGACCGGCAGGTCTTGATGATTTTTTTTTGACGTTGCTATTTTCCAATTGTGTGTTGCGCTCTAAATTTTATTAACCCATGCGCAATTTAATAAAAAACTATCTCTCTTTCTCAGAAGCCCCAATTGTTTAAGTAGTTATCTCTGTAAAAAGGTGAATAACCGCCATAACCGTATGGAGAATAATACCCGCCAGGCACATTTCTGTATTGAATAATTACATTCATATTATCAGTAGGTTTGTATGTTAATTGTGCGCGGCTGATATAAACGCCGTTAATCTGTTTTGAAAATTCTGGTCCGTATGAATTGTAAGGCGTATTAACAAGACTGATATCGGTTTCTAAATTTAATTTATCGCTGAATTTATAAGCCATGCTGTTTGTATAAACACCAAGAGCCATATTACCGTAGCCGCCGAATGATGAAAATGAAAGACCAAATGAATGATGCATGCTAAAATTATCTGAATTAATAAAACCGAATAACGAACCAACCGAATTATCTTTTATCATCCCACTTCTGATATCCGGTTTTGCTTCATCTCGGAATTGTGCGTTAGTAGCCGTAACAGCAAAAACAAAAAGTATTAGAAGAAGCCTTTTCATTTCATTTTCCTTTCGATTTCTAACTTTGAACAGCCGCAAAGTTCAATTTGTTTCTATAATTCTTTTCTTTCTTACGGTCAATTTTATCGTATCCATGCATCATAATCAAGTCTATAATTCGATTAATTCTCATCCGACTGGGAGAACTATTCATCCTTTTTCTATGTATTCACTCTAACAACCATTTCAATTTCAACAGGCGAATTCATAGGCAATTCAGCAACACCAACAGCACTTCTTGAATGCTTTCCTGCATCCCCAAAAACCTGTACCAGAAAATCTGAAGCGCCATTTGCAATCTTTGGCTGGGATGTATAACCAACCGCAGAGCTGACAAATACAGTAACCTTAACTATCTGCTCAATTTTATTCAGATCACCGATCAAGGATTTTACAGCACTTAAACAGTTGATAGCCGACATTCTTGCGCATTCAATTCCCTTTTCCTCAGTAACTTCATATCCAATTTTCCCTTCAGCTAATAATTTGCCATTCACAAATGGAAGTTGTCCTGATGTAAAAATTAAGTTGCCGCTTTTTTGTGCCGGGATATAACTTGCAAGCGGTTTTGGCGGTGTCGCTATTTCAAACCCGGTCAGCTCTTTGATTTTCTTCTCAATCATTTTTACCTCTATAATTTTTCCGTATAAATATATTAAAAAAAATAATGATAAAATCTTTCGGAAATATTTCATGATTCAATTACGGCTCTTTATCTTTGCACACAAAATCGGAGAAAGAAATGACCGGCGAAAAGTTCGAAAAACTTTGGCAAATTATGAAGCGCTTACGAGAAGAGTGCCCATGGGATAAAGAACAGACCCACGATTCAATCAAAGCGGCTTTGCTTGAAGAAACGTACGAAACCATAGAAGCGATTGATCTGAAAGATTATGATGAGTTGAAATCGGAACTTGGCGATCTGCTTTTGCATATCGTTTTTCATTCCGCAATTGGAGAAGAGAATAAAACTTTTTCAATTGATGATGTAATTGATTCTATTAGTGAAAAAATGATCCGCCGGCACCCTCACGTTTTTGGGAATACAAAAGTAACTGGAACTAAAGATATTCTAAGGAATTGGGAAGAGATAAAACTTACAGAAGGACGGGATTCTCTTCTTGAAGGAGTTCCTAAAAATCTTCCGAGTTTAGCTCGCGCTTTTCGTCTGCAAGAAAAAGCTTCTAAAGTAGGATTCGATTGGGAGAAAAAAGAAGACGTATGGAAAAAAGTGATAGAGGAAATTGAAGAGATGCATGAGATGGAAAGACTAGGAGATAAAGTGGAACTTGAAAAAGAGATGGGCGATGTCTTCTTCGCATTAACTAACTATGCCAGATTCCTTGGTATTCATCCAGAGAATGCACTCCGTCTTACAAATGAAAAATTCATTACACGGTTTAATTACATTGAACAGAAAATTAAAGAGAGCGGCAAATCATTAACCGAATCTAATCTTGAAGAGATGGATAAGTACTGGGAGGAAAGCAAATCCGCAACAAACAGTTGATTTATTAATCGCAATTTTATTCCGGAGTAACTAACCTCGTAAAAAATATTTTTTAAACTACTTTGCCGTTATTGTTATAATGCTTTTCGTATGCATTGATAATATCTTTCACAAGTTTATGTCTAACGACATCGCTTTTTTCAAAGTAGACAAATCCCACTCCATCAATTCCTTTCAGAATTTCTTTTACCTGGACCAAACCGCTTTGTGAATAACTCGGCAAATCAATCTGAGTTATATCTCCTGTAACAATTGATTTTGAGTTGGGACCTAGGCGGGTTAAAAACATTTTCATTTGCATACCGGTTGCGTTTTGAGCTTCATCCAAAATAACATAAGCATTATTCAATGTTCTACCGCGCATATAAGCCAAAGGAACAATTTCTACAATTCCTTTTTCGAGATAATTTTTCAATTGTTCTCCGGGAATCATCTCTTCCAAAGCATCGTAAAGAGGACGCAGATATGGATCAATCTTTTCCCGGAAATCGCCCGGAAGAAATCCAAGACTTTCGCCTGCTTCCACAGCTGGACGCGCAAGAATAATTTTTTTCACTATCCCTTTTTTAAGAGCGGCAACAGCGAATGCAACTGCCAGATATGTTTTTCCGGTTCCTGCTGGACCAATAGCGAAACAAATATCATTCTCTTTAACACTTTTAATATAAGTAACTTGGTTCGGCGTTTTTGCTTTAATTACATCTTTCTTGGAATAAAGAATAATGCTGTCTAATTCGTTGTCGCTAATAATTTCTTTGCCTTGAAGAGTGAGATCAATAATTGTGTAGACATCGTTTGTTTGCAGTTTGCCGGTAGTGTTAAGAACAAATATCATCTCTTTGACAACTTTTTCAATTGCCGATACTTCTTCTTCAACACCCTGAACAAAAATATTATCTCCGCGCACTGTAACATTGGAAGTAAATCTCTCTTCGATCGGTTTAATATTGTTATCATTGATTCCCATGAACGAAAGAAGATCAACATTTTCCAATTTCAAAATTTTTTCTACTTGCGTAATTGCCTCCTTTATAATACAAAAGCCCTCTTCATCAGATGAAAAGGGCTTTATCTAAAAAATTATTTACTTCTTGTTAACAACAATAATTCCTTACTTAACTTTCTTAACAGCCGGTGCAGGAGCAGCAGGTTTGTTTTCTTCCTTTACTGTAGAAGGTGTTTGTGTCTGAGTAGGAGGAGCCGGTTTATAATTTCTTCTAATCTTATCATATTTAGATTTTTCTTCTTCAGTTAAGAATGGAATTTTGAAAATCTGTTTGGGGAAAATTAAATCCGGATTCTTTATTTGGTCTCTGTTTGATTTATAAATTACAGGCCAAGCAAATGGATTTGCGTAATGTTCTTTTTTCTTAGCGATGTTCCAAAGATTATCATTTTTTACAACTGTATAATTTATTTCCTTTGGAGCTTCAACCCAAGCATCAAGTTTTCTCTGAAGTTGGTTATGAACTTTGTCAAAGAATTCAGGTAACGCACTGATTTTATTTTTCTTCATTGCGTCCAATTCTGCCTGACGGTCTGCTTTTGGTGCAACTTGACCATCAATCTTTGAAGTAAGATCTGCTAATTGTTTTCTGAAATTATCAACATCGGCTTTTTTAGCGCCTAGCATTGCATAGAGTTCATCAATGCATGAATCATAAGATTTCAGATCAGCATTCATTTTTTTGAGATTTGCAACTTCTGTTTTTAATGAATTTAATTCTGTTGTAAGAGCGACTTTTCTTTCCGTTAGTCGGTTAATTTCATTCTGCCATTCCTCTTTTGTCATTTCTTTATCTTGCGCAAAGA
>JAKAMS010000484.1 GCA_021812745.1 Bacteroidota bacterium
GCAAAATTCTACCGAATTACGGGCGGTACAACGCAACTCATGGGAGTTAAGCCGGATATTAGTTTCCCATCTCAATTTAATGCTAAAGAGTTTGGTGAAAGTGGTCAGCCCAGCGCATTACCGTGGGATCAGATTCCATCGGCACAGTTCAAAAGGTTTTCCGATCTTTCAAAAACTTTTCCGGCTCTTCAAAAGAAACATGACGAACGGATAAAGAAAGATCCTGAGTATCAGTACATGTTACAAGATGTTGAAGAGTTTACCAAAAACCGTGAAAAGAAAGAGATCTCTTTAAATGAAGCCATCCGCAAACAGGAACGGGATGAAGCAGAGTTGAAACGAAAACAGAGAGAGGAAGAGCGTGCAAAATATTTAGGAATTAAGATTGAAGAAAAAAAAGAAGTACCGGCTCCTGCTGCCGAAGCCAGCGACTATGAATTGAAAGAAAGCGGAAAAATTTTAGCCGATTTAATTATGTCAAAAGTTGGATGAACTTTTTTAACTCCCCTTTCATAAACGGAAGGGGAGTATTGTATAACAGATACAACTATGAAAACAAACGCCATCCGGATTCTGGAATCCAAAAACATTTCTCATTCCGCAATCGAATATGAATCTAATGAAGAAGAAATTGATGCAATCTCTGTTGCTCATAAAATCGGAGCCGAACCGGAAACGGTTTTCAAAACCCTTGTTGCAAGAAATGAAAAAAATGAACCGTTGGTTTTTGTTATTCCCGGTAATTACGAGTTGAATTTGAAAAAAGCTGCCAGTGCAAGCTCAAGTAAGAAAATTGAAATGATAAAAGTAAAAGAGCTGCTGCCGCTAACGGGGTATATTCGCGGAGGGTGTTCGCCCATTGGTATGAAAAAATTATTTCCGACTTTTATAGATGAAACTGCTCAACTTTTTGAAAAAATTTATTGTAGTGCAGGCGTTCGCGGTATGCAATTAAACTTATCTCCTAACGACTTATTAGCTCTGGTTAATGCCGAATTTGCAGATTTGATCTAAAAAACCGCCATTTTTTGGCAGTTAAAAAGATTTTTCTTAAATTTGCCACCAAAATTAAGGGAGAAAAGCCATGGCAAAAACCCAATCGTTTGGTGACAAGGCAAAAGGCAAAGCAAAATCATCAGTTGTTAATGTTAAGTTTATTAAAACGGTTAAATCCGGTAACAGTTATAAATTTCAAGAGAAGTTTGTAAAGCTAGATGACATTAGCAAAGTAACAACACTTAAATAAAAAAATTGTTGCTACAAAAAATCCCGCCAGAGAGCGGGATTTTTAGTTTTAAACGGATATTTCTATTAGTCGGAAATTACCTCTATCGCCGGATTTATTTCTCTTCTCAATAGATTCTCAATAGCTACAAGTGTTCCCCTAATCGAACTAGGACAACTTCCGCACGCACCTTGGTAGCGAATCTTAAGTGTTAATCCTTCCATTCCTGTAACTTCCAGACCGCCTCCGTCTCCTGCAAGTGCCGGGCGGACACGCTGATCCAAAATTTCATTTACTTTTTTTAAGAGAGCGGTTTCTTCTTCGCTGCTTATTTGTGTAATAACATTTTCAGCGGGTATTAAAGTCTTATCAAAATTTTTGATAAACTCAACGAACGGACGCTGAATTTGTCCCCATGCGACTTTTGCTTCTTTCTCAATAGTGATGAACTTATCCATATAGAAAACAGAAACCACACCCGGAATTTCAAAAATACCTTTTGCAAGAGGATCGTTCTGAGCTTCCTCTTTTGTCTTGAAGTTGCGCGTTTCTCTATTCAATAATCTTTCGTTGATTACAAACTTTAGCGCCTGTGGATTTGGCGTAAGATCAACATCTTGAACTTGTAACATGATTTTCTCCTTTTCTACAGAACCTAAAAACTTATTTGTTAGTTCCTTAATCGAAAATTAACTAAAATATTGTTTCGCACACAATAGTAATAGATGATGGCAACTTCTAAAAATTCAATTGTTATTAACACGCAAAATGGAACCTAATGGAATTGCAGATCTCTTCAGAAACTTCTATTATGAATTTATACAATGTTAATGAAGTATAAGCCCTTCATTAAGCAAACTTTTTATTATTAATTAACAAAACAAACTCGCCTTTAAGATTTTTTTCTGAAACCGTTTTCAAAATTTCGGAAACTGTTCCCCGGAAAAATTTTTCTGACGGAAGAGTGAGATCGAAAGCAACAACTGTTTGGCAAGAAGTACCGAATATTTTAGATATGTCTGTCAAAACCGCTTTTAATCTGTAAGGGGTTTCCATAAGTATAATCAACTCTTTAATGTTTTTCAGCTTTAGCAATTCCGTTTTGCGAATATCGCTTTTGGGCGAAAGCCATCCTGCATAATAGAATTTATCAAGATTAAATCCGGAACCAACCAGAGCCGGTAAAATTGAACTCGCTCCCGGAACCGGAACTATATCAATCTTAGCGGTGATGCACATTTGTACAAGAAGATATCCCGGATCGGAAAAAAGGGGAGTACCGCAGTCAGAAATTAACGCAGCAGATTCACCGGAAGATATTTTTTCAAATAGCTCGCGCGATGTTTCTTCCTGATTATGTTCGTTAAGTGAAAGAAGTTCCTTTTCAATTTTGAAATGTGATAAAAGCCGTCTTG
>JAKAMS010000485.1 GCA_021812745.1 Bacteroidota bacterium
AAAGACGCAATTTTATATGCGGGCACATTCATCGTCTCAAGAAAATCAACGGCGCTTTTATCGAATGGAGACGAGAAGCAGATCAAACCAAGTTCTTCTGCGTATTGTTTTAACTTGGGCTGCCACTTCCACGGCGTAAATGCTTCTTGATAAAGCTCGTACAAAGTTTTACCGTCCCAAATTGTTCCTTGCTGAATTTTGAAATTTTCTTTACTGCTGTCTATAGTAAGAGTATCGGCTGTGTAAGTCTGAAGTTTTACTGCATCCGCTCCGCAATCTTTAATAGCTTTAATAGATTCAATCGCTACGTCATATTTTTGATTATGATTGGCGGAGATTTCGGCGATAATAAAAATTTTGTTAGCGCCGCCGATAGTTCTATTGCCGATTGTTATTGTCATACCTTCCTGACCAATTTATAAACTAAGAATTTTTCGTCGTTTATAATTTCCTCGTGAGAAAAAAGATACGCCGCGCTCGCGAATGCTTTAATTGACGGAGTATTTGCCGGTCTAATATAGGCGAGAATAGATTTAACTTTCGGCTTCTCTTTTAAGCACTGGAAACTGCTCTTTATTAACAGAGGAGAAGACAAACCTTTTCCTCTAAATTTTTTATCTAAACTAATACTTATCACTGCATAGTTGAGTTTTATGTCAAATCTTACCTGACCGACAAACTCGTCGCTCCCGTTGAATGCTAATAAGAAAAAACAATTATTATCGTTAATCTTTTCCATATACCATTGTAAATGATCTTGCCATTTAATTTGGGTTTGATTTACAGAATTCAAGCGAACAGATCTTTCGTTGGATAAATTAAAAACAGTCATTGTATCAACATCAAGTGCCTTACGTAAATAACAGCCGCCGTTTCTATTTATTGTGTGATCTAAAACTGATTGAATAATTCTTCTGGCTCCAAGACCATCAACTTTTTTTCTGCCGATTGCGCTAAGCTTCAAACGGACTTCTCTTTCTGCGTAACTATTTAAAACCACAAGAATACGATTCTCTAAGTTGACCGTTTCGTAATTGAAATAAGTTGTTAAAAATTCTTCTTTGATCCATCCGGTGAGATTATTTTCTTGATTTTGCGCAACGGTAATTGCAATTGTGGGAACGCCTACTCTAGCAAGTTCATAAATAGTTTGACCGGCGGCAGAAATGGCAATATCACTGTCGAGCATTATCTTCATCATTTCTGCGCCAGAGGGAGAATAAAAAATTTCGGTTTGATCGTCTTTGGCTTCGTTTATTAAATCAATATTTCTAAACCCGCTTCCCACAACAATATTTTTTTTCAATTCGGGTTGATTTCTTACCATCATACGAAGCAAACGCGGTGTTAAATTCTCTAAATCTTGTCCTCCGAAAGTAATAAGAACTGATTGAATATCGCCCTTAATAATTTTTTCTCTTCCAGTCCAAAAATCTTTTCGTAAAGGTGTGTATTTGGGTCCCAGCAAATATGTTGTGCCTGCTTTGGTCGGGTAACCCAACTGCTCGGCATTAATAGAGCCGTTAACAACAATGCCTTCCGGATAATCCAAGCGCATGTAGTCGTCAATATAAACTGACAATGTTGCAACAGAAGCAATTCGTTGATATAAATCCAGCGGTGCTAGATATGAATCAACAATAACAATATCACTGTTAGAAATTTTTTCAATTAACTCATCTTGATTATTCAGCCAATCAAATATTTCATGTCTTGTCTCAGGAATGAACGGTTTGCACTCGTCGTCTCCGTTAATTAATAAAGTCGGAAAAAGATTTCTCTCTTCAAACGCTTGATAGAAGGATAAACACCTCGTTATGTGTCCGTATCCTCTATTGTATAAGCCCTCTGTTACAATAGATACTTTCATTTTGTTTTATCCAGAGTTTCAATAATTGATCTAGTAATGTAATCCAGATCTTCATTTAATAGCGTTGGATACATCGGGATTGATAATTCTCTTTCATAAAATATTTCTGCGATTGGAAAATCGCCATGCTTAAATCCAAAATTATTTTTGTAAAACGGCTGAAGATGAACCGGCACATAATGAACCTGCAATAAAATATTTTTTTCTTTCATCTTCGAAAAAAACATTTTCTTTGAAATATTTAATTCGTCAAATTTAATCTGAAGGGGATAAAGATGATAAGCGTGTTTATAATCTTCCGTGGTATTGGGTATAATAAATCTATCATCTTTCCCGAAAAAATCATCGTAGTATTTTGCTATCGCTCTTCGTTTTTCGATGAACCGGTCAATTTTTTTAAGTTGACTAACTCCCAGCGCGCACTGGAAATCAGTTATGCGGTAATTAAATCCAACTTGATGCATTTCGTAATACCATGGTCCGTCGTTCTTTTCAAGTATTGATTCATCTTTTGTCATTCCGTGCGAGCGCAAAGTTTTGATTCTGTGATCGAGCGATTCATCGTTCGTTAATACCGCGCCGCCTTCGCCGGTTGTAAAATGCTTAACCGGGTGAAAACTCATATTCACGGCGTCTGCATATTTTGCCGCATATCTAAAATCATCTTTATATTCGGCGCCGGGCGCATGGCAATAATCATTTACAAGTTGAAAACCGTACTTGTTTTGTAGCGATTTAAGCGCATCCCAATCGCAAGG
>JAKAMS010000486.1 GCA_021812745.1 Bacteroidota bacterium
ATATTCCTTTCCATTAACATTAGCAACTTATCATTAAGTAATTTACTTCAAACCGGAGGCAAAACTAATTGATTTTCTTCACCTCAACATACCAGTCACTTGATTGCTCTAACGACTTGTTAAGCCGCTGAATTAATGTATGCGGATCATCAAGACTCCCTTCCTGAAGAAGTGCGGATTCAAACAACTGTTCTGTTACATTCACTATGAAATCATCATTCGAATCGGCTTTGAATACTTTGATAAGATTCCTTACCAATTTATGATTTGGATTTACCTCAAATATTTTTTTCTGCTGACCCATCTCTTTATTTGTCATTCGCAAAATCTTTTGCATTGCCGCGGATAGACCTTCATCCTTAGAGACAATGCATGATGCGCTGTCAACCAAACGGTCAGATTTTACAACATCTTCTACACGGTCGGATAAAATACTTTCCATTTTTGAAAGAAGGCTGAAAAATTGTTTCTCATCATCTTTGCTTAGTTCTTCAATTTCGTTCTTCTTTTCATCAACATTTTTTATATCGCTCATTTTCTTTGAATCAACCGATTCAGCAGATTTGAAATCGTAATCTTTGTATTTATGAATTGATTGAACAACAAATTCATCAATAGGATCAATTAGATAGAGAACTTCCAAACCCTTGTTCTTAAATATTTCCATATGAGGATCAGATTTAATCGCCTCACGGTTTGTTCCGGTTATAAAATAAATTTCCTTCTGCCCTTCCTTCATCCGCGATGCATAGTCTGCTAATGAAGTAAGCTCATCTTTATCTTTACAAAAAGAAGAATTGAAACGGATCAATTCCAGATACTTATCATGGTTTGAGAAGTCGCTATACCCAAGTTTGAAAATTTTTCCGTGCTCTTTCCAAAAATCATTATAAGAAGCAGGATCGCTCTTTGCTTTATCTGCTAGATAATTAAAAATTGTGCTAGATACACTCGAAGCGATTTTTGTAAAGACAACATTCTCTTGTAACGTCTCGCGCGATATGTTAAGAGGCAAATCTTCGGAATCAACAACTCCCTTTACAAAACTCAAATACTCCGGCAATAATTCTTTATTCTTATGCTGGATCAGAACACGGCGGACATATAAATCTAAACCGTAGTTCTCGCGGTCTTGCCAGAAGAAATCGTTACTTTTCTTAGGAATGAAAAGTAAAACATTGAACTGAATAGGAGCGTCAACAGATTTGTGAATTACATCCATCGGAGCTTCAGAATCGTAACTCAAGAATTTATAGAATTCATCATATTGTTCTTTTGTAATTGAACTTTTAGGTTCACGCCAGAGTGCGCTTACCGTATTGATCTTATCTTTTTCCAGAAAGATCGGGTACGATATAAAATTCGAATGCTTCTTAATTATACTTTCAAGGCGCCATTTTTCCGCAAACTCAACCGCGTCGTCCTTAAGATAGATTTCTACTTTTGTTCCGCGCGGAAGTTTTTCATCGAGCTCAATTATTTCATACTCTCCAAGTCCGTCGGATTTCCACTCAACAGCTTTTTCGTCATTGCGAAAAGATTTTGTTTTAATAATTACTTCATGAGCAACCATGAAAACCGAATAGAATCCCACTCCGAATTTCCCGATTATATTACTCGCATCAGCTTTTGTCTCGGCTATTAAGCGTACAAATTCTTCTGTACCGGATTTCGCGATCGTCCCGATGTTTGTTATTAGTTCGTCATGTGTCATTCCAATTCCAGTATCGGTAATTGTGAGAAATTTTTTCTTCTCATCAAATTCAATTTTTATTTCGAGCGCTAAATCTTTATCAAACATTTCAGTACCGCGGTTCGACTCGAACCGCAATTTATCCAATGCATCAGAAGCGTTGGAAATTAATTCCCGTAAAAATATTTCTCTGCTTGTATATAAAGAGTGAACTAGTATATCAAGAAGTTTTTTAATCTCTGCTTTGAACTCGTATTTTTTGGTGCTGTCTGTCATTTTTTCTTCCTTTTTTCGATTTATTTCGAAGGTTTAATTTTTTGGATACAAAAATAAAATTCACAAAAATATTTTTCAAATTACAATACCGACTAAAGCCGACATTAATAAGATGCAAAAATTTTTAAAGGGGATATACATAAGTAAAAGAAATTCATTTGAGATTTAGATTTCTGCTTACAAGCAATGTGTAATCAAAACTGAATTGTAAACGATATTGTTAGAATACTTGTCTTACTCTTTTGTGTCTTTCTTTTTATCGTCTTCGTTCAATCCTTTTTTAAATTGTTTTACTCCTTCGCCGATTCCTTTCATTAACTCGGGAATTTTTTTACCGCCGAATAATAAAACAAGGACAAGAACAATTAGGATTATCTCTGTAGGGCCTAAATTTCCCATATTAACCTCTCTCTTAATTTTTCTATTGAAAGATAAAAACAATTACGCCGGTTACAAAATACAATATTGGCATACATTACATATAAAAGAGCTTTTGTTTGGATAAACTTGCTATATGGAGAAAACCATATTGCATCATCCATTTAATCTTTGTTGGTAATAAAAATCATACAAGGTTCAAATCCCGTTCTCAATTTTAACTCTTCTTCTACGATTATTTAGTAAATTTAAGATGCCATTGAAAACCTTGCCAGCGGTA
>JAKAMS010000487.1 GCA_021812745.1 Bacteroidota bacterium
AAAATTCAAAATACCTAATGATGAACATTCCAAAATCGTCATTACAAAAAATTCGAGAAATTCTTCCGGCATTAAAAAGTCCTACAATACTTCCTCTGGCTGACGAATCAATGCTTGCAGTACATGCCGTAATTCCATCGGAAATGTTCTGGGAAATTCAAGAAAAATTACATCTTGCAGGTGCATCTGGATTATTATTGATACCAATTGAGAATATGATATTATGAAAATCTATTCGATAAAAAATATCTCGGAGATTAAGCTAAGCAGTCTGTTCACTCGCCGCGCACTTGAGACCGAGAGTATCTTCAAGATTGTTAAACCTATTGTTGAAAATGTTAAACTAAAAGGTATGCATGCCGCGCTCAAGTATGCGAAAAATTTTGATGGCTACAGCGCTGAAAAAATATTGGTTTCAAAAAAAGAATATCAAGAAGCGGAGAAATTACTGGATAGCGAAGCAAAAAAAGCATTGCTAACTGCTGCAAAAAATATTGAAAAATTTCACAGCAAACAGATTCCGGCTGGATACGAAGTAGAAACGATGGATGGTGTAAAATGCTATAGAGAATTTCGAGCAATTGAAAATGTTGCTCTATATGTACCCGGCGGCACGGCAGTCCTTCCGTCTACTTTATTAATGCTTGGAATTCCGGCACAACTTGCAGGATGTAAAAGAATCGCCGCTTTGTCACCGACAAAAGATACGATCAATCCCGCAGTTCTCTTCGCAGCAAAGATTTGCGGAATTAACGAATTTTATAAAATCGGCGGTGCACATGGAATTTCTTTGCTGGCTTATGGCGACAAGCAAATCAAAAAAGTTGATAAAATATTTGGTCCGGGAAATCAATTTGTAACTGCCGCAAAAACATTGATTAGCATTGATCCCCAAGGATCTGCAATTGATATGCCTGCCGGTCCAAGCGAAGTATTGATAATTGCAGATGGAAAAGCAAATCCATCTTACATCGCTTCAGATTTACTTTCACAGGCAGAGCATGGAAAAGATTCTCAAGTAATTCTGTTAACAACAAGCAGAAAATTAGCAACTGATGTTCAAAATGAAATTAAGCGGCAAAAAAAATATTTGTCAAGAGGAGAATATATCAACGGATCGTTGAAAAATTCATTCATTCTTATCGTTGATTCGATAGATGAAGCAATTAAACTTAGCAATCAATACGCGCCTGAACATTTGATCCTAAATATAGAGCGTGCCGAAAAAATCAAAAATAAAATTACAAATGCAGGCTCAGTATTTTTGGGCAAGTACTCTGCGGAAAGTATCGGCGATTACGCTTCCGGCACAAATCATTCCCTTCCAACATACGGCTACGCAAAATCGTATGGAGGAATTTCTGTTGAATCATTTATGAAAGCAATTACATTCCAAAAAGTGAGCAAAAAAGGATTGAAAGAGATTGCTCCTACTGTTTTAAAATTAGCGTCACTTGAAAAACTTGACGCACACGCAAATTCAATTAAAGTAAGAGTGAAAAATGAAAATTGAATCGTTAGTTAGAGAAAACATTCTCAAATTAAAGCCATATACATCGGCGCGCGGAGATTACCTAACCGGAATTCTTCTAGATGCAAATGAAAACAGTTTTGGCTCAGTGGTTAAAGATGAATGGCATCTTGAACTGAACCGTTATCCCGATCCGTTCCATAACCAATTAAGAAATGAACTAGGCTCTTATCTGAATGTTGAAAAAGATAAATTATTTATTGGAGTTGGATCGGATGAGATAATTGATTTGCTGGTAAGAATATTCTGCGAGCCGAAAATTGATAATGCAGTTATACTTGAACCGACTTACGGAATGTATAAAGTTGCATGCGATGTTAATGATGTATCTACAATTCCGGTAATGCTGGATGAGTCATTCCAACCGCGACTGGATAAAATTTATTCCGCAATTAACAAGAACACAAAACTAATTTTTATCTGTTCGCCTAATAATCCAACTGGAAATGTTATCAACTCCGAGAGCATTTTAAATTTAGCAAAAAATTTTAACGGAATTATTATTGTTGATGAAGCTTATGCCGAATTTAGCGGCAAACCTTCAATGATTAATATGGTCGAGAAGCATCCAAATATCGTTGTGCTTAGAACATTTTCAAAAGCATGGGGACTTGCCGGAGTGCGTTGCGGTTACTGTATAACTTCACCGGAGATTATAAAGTTACTTTATAAAATTAAGCTTCCCTATAATATTAATAAGCTGACCTCACAAATTGTGATATATGCACTAAAAAATTTCGCACAAAAAGATAAATTTGTTACTGCAATTAATTTCGAGAAAGAATTTCTAATAAAAGAATTAAAATTGATTCAAAAAATTAAAAAAGTATTTACCTCTGACAGCAATTTTATTTTGTTTGAATGCGCGAATCCGACGGACATTTATCATAAATTAACAGAGAAGGGAATAATCATTCGCGATAGAAGTAATCAAGTGAAAAATTGTCTCAGAGTTTCTGTCGGAACGCGGGATCAGAATGAAAAATTCTTGAATGAACTACGGAATGTATTATGAATAAAAATGCTGCTAAAATAAAAAATGCCCGTAAATCGGAACATTTAAGAATGACGAATGAAACTGTTATTAAAATAA
>JAKAMS010000488.1 GCA_021812745.1 Bacteroidota bacterium
ATTGGTTTCTTTTTCAATCTTTGTTTTTCTGAGATCAATGTAATTTCTTAAGATGCTCAGATATTCTATCATAGAAACATCTCCGGCACTCAACTGTTTGCTGGAAATCATGATTAGTTCTTTGTAATCATTTAGTTGTTCGTTAATGCTGCTCAAATTATCACGGCTAAGATTAATGTTAGAAACCGAGCTTTGCCTTTGATTAACAATGTTAGCCATAGCATACTGTTTGTAATTCTTGATTGAACTAATTGAGATTTCACTCTGTTGACGTGTAATGTCCTTTTGTCCGCCGTCAAAAATCGGCAGTTGGAAATCAATACCGGCGCTTAAGCCGAATTTTCTTTGTATACCATCCAATTCAACAGCATTTAGCCCGGTGTTAAAAAACAACTTGACTTGCGGCTTATATTTGGTTTCAAATAGCTCTTGCTGGTTTGTTGTTGCTAGACTGTCCAGTTTAAATTTTTCTAAAAAAGTAAAATTCGTTTTCCCATCTTTCATTTTTATCTTAGCCGAATCTATAAAAACAATTTGGGTATCCTTAACACCGCACAAAGAATTTAACTGCAGAAGATCATTTTTATATTGCTGAAAATTTTCTTTGAATGCTATCTTCTGAGATTGCAATTCTATTTTTAAGAGAAGATAATTTTGACTTTTCGCATAACCTTTTTCCGCCAATTCGCCGGTAACCTTTAACTGGTCTTCTAAGTTTTTCACAACATCATTTGCCAAACGGTAGATCATCAGAGATTTATAAGCATTCAAGTACTGCTCTGTTATCTGTTTCTCTAGATTACGCCGTTCCAATTCATAATTATATTTGTACTGCCCTTGCTGAATGCCGATCTGTCTTTCGAGGGCATTTCTCAATCCGCCGTTGAAAATATTTTTTTCAACATTAATAAGAGCTGAATATAAACCGCCGTTTGTAATTCCAGCATCGTAACCTATTGCTTTCGGATCCGGGGTTGTAGAAATAATTTTCCCGTTATTATTGAAATATGGGGCAAATAGATAATTAGATGTAAGTGAAATCTGCGGCAAAGAGTTTTGAGCTTCTGCTAAAGATTTATCCAATTCACCCATTCTGATAAGATTTAAGTTCTCTTTCATCACAGGATTATTTAAGAACGCGGCATCAAGGTAAAACTGTAAATTATTCTGAGCGTAAGAAGGGCAGGCAGTTGATAATATCGTTATGATGAGAAGAATTATAAAGGAATTATTTTTCAATGATTGTCTCGCTTTATCATTACAATTAATTTTCAGCAATTTTAATGACTGCTTAATTATCATACAAGAATATAATCTAAATATATTTATGAATTCTGTAGAAATTTTGTACTGATAGTTTCATTTGTGATCTTTATCTTGGATTGAATAAAAAGTTTTTCGGTGATGATATTAGATAGGCAATAATTTACAATCAGTTTTTAAAAATGGGTGTAGAGGTTATTTTACTAATTCGCCCCTACCCCATTCTTTAAATTTACCAGCAATAAAATCAATTACCTTCTGATGCTCTTCCGAGCCGTTGCCTTTAATAAAAAGCGGTTCACCAAATGCCACATACACCGGTTTACTAGGATCAATCTTACCGGCTTCTTTTATATACTTACCGTTTCCCCACGCGTCTGTTACAAGAGCAATAGGAATTACAGGAACGTTATTTCTTTTTGCTAATTTATTTCCTAAAGAATTAAACAGCGCCGGGTCTAAAACCATTGATCTTGTTCTCTGAGGAAAAATTATAACCGATTTTCCGTTCTGAATTCTCTTGCTTCCCTCTTCAAGAACAATTCTCAAATCTTCACGCGGATTTTCTCTTCCTACCAATATCGGGTCTCTTGCCAATCCAACCGGTCCGAATAACGGATATTTGCTAAGTTCCTCTTTGATAACATAAACAACAGGTTTTACCGACCGGATAATTGAAGGAAGGATTGTTGTTTCCATTGTAGTCATATGATTCCCAACAAAAACAACTGGTCCATCAACCTTGCGGAGGTTATCCATACCGGAAAAATGCATTTGGATTCCCGCATGTTCCAGACTTTCACGCGTATCAACAGACGAGTCATACCATCTTTGCGAATCATAAATTCCTTTTTTTGCTTGCCGATTGGAATAGATTAGTATTCTCAACATATTGGTGAAGAAATAGAGAGAAGGAAATAATCTTTTTCTTAATTCGGATTGCGGAGTTACGTATTGGTCCTTATCGGATACTCTTTTCAGAAAAGTATATTGTTTTTCCATATCTGCCAAAAATTTTGTGTGAATTTACAAAATGAAAAAAATCATTCCAAGAGTTTTATGAAGGACGGTTCTAAAAACTATAGAATGGAAATATTTAACGAAAAGAATATTGATATTTTTAGAACCGCTCTGAAGTAAGGAAGAAGTGACCCCAACGAGATTCTCCCGAAGGGATGCCTCTGGAAGAACTCGTATTGACGCCGTGAAAGGGCGCTATCTTAACCATTAGATGATGGGGCCGATCTAAATTGATGATGAATAGAAAGATTTGCTAAAAGAAAAGATTGTGACCCCAACGAGATTCTCCCGAAGGGATGCCTACGGCAGAACTCGTATTGACGCCGTG
>JAKAMS010000049.1 GCA_021812745.1 Bacteroidota bacterium
TCACGTCTGAAACAAGGCGAGTAACCGACATATTTAATCGGTAAATCTTTCTCAGCAAGAATTTCATCACGGTGTATATTTGTTATTGGAACTTCCGCTGTTGGAACCGGATACAAACCGTCTTTCTCTATAAAATACATATCTTCTTCCATCTTGGGAATTTGTCCCGTACCCTTCATTGATTCTCTATTTACAAGTACCGGCGGAAATATTTCTGAATATCCGTGATCGTTCAAATGAGAATCCAACATAAAATTAATGAGTGCACGTTCCAGTGTTGCGCCTTTTCCCATGTAAAGAGGAAAACCGGAACCAGAAATTTTTGTTCCTCTTTCAAAATCTAGAATGGAATGCTTCTTCCCAAGTTCGATATGATCTAGAACCTTAAAATCATTTGTGAATGAAAATCCCTCCGGCAGCCATTGGCGGACTTCTACATTTTGTTCTGCTGTAGCTCCTACCGGAACAGATGAATGCGCAAGGTTTGGTGTACTGCGTAAAATATTTTCTAATTTATCTTCAACGTCACGGAGCTGTCCATCAAGCAAAGCGATCTCGTCTCCAACACGCTTCATCTCAGCAAAGACTCCAGTTGTATCTTGCCCGGCTTTTTTCATTTGAGGTATTTGAGATGAAACTTGATTCTTCTTCGCTTTCAAATCTTCAGTCTTAGCAATAAATGAACGGCGTTGCTCATCCAACTCAAGCACTTCGTTAACAATATCTTTTGCGTTTTTGTTTAGCAACCCTTGTCTAACTAATTCCGGGTTTTCTCTAATGAATTTAACGTCTAACATTTTTTCCTCTTTTGATCTCAGTGAAAATCAGAGTCGTATCTGTCATCAGCTTGCTAATAGCACACGGATAACACAGATTGAACGGATTAACACAGATTTTTTATTTGATTACGATAGTATAAATTTTATTTGGTACATAAATTTCTTTAACTACTTGTTTGCCGTCTGTGTATGATCTAACTTTTTCATCGGCAAAAACAGCTTTCTTTACTTCTGCTTCAATCATATCAACCGGCAAATCAATTTTCGATCGGACTTTTCCGTTTATCTGAACAACAATTGTCATGTTATCAACCGAAAGAGCTTTTTCATCAACATCAAACCAAACAGGATTTTGGAAAAGCGATTTTTCTTTGCCAAGAAGTTTCCAGCTTTCCTCACCAAGATGCGGTGCCAAAGGTGCAATCATCACAGCAAATCTTTCAAGAATATAAGTCTGCAAATCTTTTCTGCAGTCACTTATATTTTTCATTTCGTTGGAAAGCTCCATCAAAGTAGCAACAGCGGTGTTGAATCTAAAGTTCTCAATTTCAATATCCGTCTTTTGTATTGACTGATTCACTTTTCTATAAATTGATTTTTCAACTTCACTTAATTCGGAAATTTCATATTTATCTTTAGCCGGAAATTCTTTTGCAGAATTTGCATGCACTTCGAACATTGTATAAGCTCTTTGCACAAAGCGGTCAACACCAACAATTCCTTTATCGCTCCAATCGCCGCCAAGTTCATATGGACCCATAAACATCAGGTACATTCTAAAAACATCTGCGCCGTAATTTTCCATAAATGAATGCGGGTCCACAACATTGCCTCTGGATTTAGACATCTTTGCGCCTTGTGCAGTAATTGTTCCTTGATGTATAAGTTTTTGAAATGGCTCATTGCTATTCACCATTCCAATATCTCTCAAAAATTTGTGAATGAAGCGCGCATACAGCAGATGCATAACTGCATGTTCAGCACCGCCTACATACATATCCACCGGAGTCCATTTATTTGCAAGATTGGAATCGAACATTGCACTGCTAAAGTTTGGGTTCATGTAACGGAGATAATACCATGATGAATCAACAAAAGTATCCATCGTATCAACATCTCGTTTTGCCGGTGCACCGCACTTTGGACAGGTAGTGTTTACAAAATCATTATTGCTTGCTAACGGAGAACCGCCATCTGGTTTGAAAGCAACTTCATAAGGAAGCACAACGGGAAGCTGATCTTCGGGAACCGGAACTTCGCCGCATTTATCGCAATAGATAACCGGTATTGGTGTGCCCCAATAACGCTGGCGAGAAATAAGCCAATCACGTAATCTGTAATTAATTTTTCTTTTTCCAATTTTATTTGTTTCAAGGTCATCAGTAACTTTTTCAATTCCAATGTCGGATTGCAGTCCGATGTATTTACCGGAATTGATCATCGCTCCGACTTCAGTAAAAGCTGCTTTTAGTTCATCATTAGCATCTGTACCGGATTCAAGAATAACTTTACGGATTGGCAGATTAAATTTCTTTGCAAACTCAAAATCGCGCTCATCGTGTCCGGGCACAGCCATAACACATCCCGTTCCGTATGTAGCAAGTGCGTAATCGGCAATCCAAATTGGAATCCGCTCCATGTTAACCGGATTGATAGCATACGCTCCGGTTGGCACACCGGTTTTTTCTTTTACAGTGGATGTTCTTTCAATTTCGCTTAATGATTTTACCGATTCAATATATTTATCAACACCTTCTTTGAATTCCGGTTTTGTAATTCTTTGAACAATATCTTTTTCAGGCGCAATAACTACGTAAGTTACACCGAATAATGTATCCGGGCGTGTAGTAAATACGGTAATTTTTTCATCGTGTCCTTCAACTGCAAATTCTACTTCGGTGCCTACACTTTTACCAATCCAATTTGTCTGCATCAATTTTGTTTTTTCCGGCCAATCAATTTTATTGAGACCGTCCAGAAGTTCATCTGCATAATTTGTAATCTTAAAAAACCATTGAGTAAGATTTTTTTGAATTACTGTTGTTCCGCAACGTTCACATGTTCCGTCGTTTAATACTTGTTCATTTGCCAATACAGTTTGATCTTTAGGACACCAATTAACAGGCGCATTTTTTCTGTAAGCTAAACCTTTTTTGTAAAGCTGAAGAAAGAGCCACTGGTTCCATTTATAATATTCCGGAACGCACGTCATTAACTCCGCATCCCAATCGTACATTCCGCCCATTTGTTTCATCATATCGCGGATATCCGCAATATTTTTCAACGTACTGTCTTTGGGGTGAACACCTGTTTTAATCGCATAATTTTCAGCCGGCAACCCAAAAGCATCATAACCCATCGGTTCAAAAACATTATAACCCTTCAGTTTTTTGAATCTCGCCCATGAATCCGTCGGTCCGTAATTGTACCAATGTCCTATATGCATTTTTGCGGCGGATGGATAAATAAACATTACAAGGCAATAAATTTTTTCGCGGAGGTTTGCCAAATCAGTTTTGTGAACTTTCTTTTCTTCCCAAAACTTTTGCCAGTTGCTTTCAACTTCTTTAAAAGGATATTTCATAATTCTCAATAGTATTTTAAAAATGCATCGGAAATTATGGAAAATGGAGAGGGTTATCAAGGAAAGCACTGTAAATAAGCCATTTAATATCAATCATTGCGGAACTATTTGAGTCAATTATTCATTTTATATTTGTATTAACAATATCAAAGCTCTGGTAACTATATGAATAAACCATTAGACCATATTTTTGTAATATTCGGTGCCTCCGGAGATTTAACAAAAAGAAAATTAATACCGGCGATTTATTCTTTATATGTGCAAAATCTTTTGCCGGATAAATTTGCTCTTCTCGGAACTTCCCGCAGTCAGTTCAATGATGAAGAATTCCGCTCAAAAATGAAAAAATCACTTTTTGAGTTTAAGGAGATTGATGATCTATCCAAGGTAGATGAATTTTTAAAAAAAATATTTTACCAGCAGTTGAATTCCGAAAACAGCAACACATATATAAATTTATCAAATAAATTAAATTCATTAAGAGCCGACAACGATATTGGCGGAAATACAATTTACTATTTGTCAACACCACCTAACCTCTATCCGGTAATTCCAAAGAATTTAGCCGCCAACAACATGAACCAAGAAAATGACGGATGGAAAAGATTAATCATAGAAAAACCATTCGGATATGATTTTGATTCTGCCGAGAAATTAAAAAACGGATTGCTGCTGAACTGGACAGAGGAACAAATATTCAGAATAGATCATTACCTTGGAAAAGAAACAGTACAAAATCTTTTAGTAACAAGATTCTCAAATGGAATTTTTGAACCGCTCTGGAACAGAAATTTCATTCATCATGTTGAAGTTACATCCGCCGAGAGCATAGGAGTTGAAGAACGAGGCGGTTATTATGATTCATCCGGAGCTTTGCGCGATATGGTGCAAAATCATTTATTACAAATTGTTGGATTAGTTGCAATGGAACCGCCTTCCTCTCTTGATTCCATATCAATAAGAAATGAAATTTTGAAAGTGTTCCAATCATTTAGACCAATTAAAAATGAGGACGTAAATCATGTTGCTATTAGAGGGCAATATCTTGAATCGAAAATAAAAGGCGAACAAGTAAATGGTTATAGAAAAGAAAATGGAGTTGCTCTTAATTCCACAACCGAGACTTACGCTGCAATAAAATTTTATATTGATAATTGGCGCTGGGGCGGAATTCCATTTTATATCAGAACAGGAAAAAGATTACCAACACGTGTTTCCGAAATTGTAATTCATTTTAATCCGACACCTCATTTTCTCTTCAGCAAAGACGGTTCCACAAATCCATGTAATCAATTGGTATTACGTATCCAGCCGGACGAAGGAATTCTTTTAAAATTCGGAATGAAAATTCCCGGCGCTGGTTTCGATGTTCAAAACGTTAATATGGATTTTCATTATTCTGATTTATCGTCACAAAGAATTCCATCTGCTTATGAACGTCTTTTATATGATTCAATGAGAGGCGATTCAACTTTATTCGCGCGCAGCGAAGAGGTAATGGCGGCATGGAAATTTTTAATGCCGGTTATTGATGCATGGAAAAATGATAAAACTATTCCTCTGCATGGTTATCCATCCGGAACATGGGGACCGGAAAACGCTGATGATTTGATTGAAGGAGAAAGCATGACGTGGCGTTATCCTTGTAAAAATTTAGCTGACGACGGAATCTATTGTGAACTCTAAAATCGTTATATCAAGAAATATTGAAGAACTTTCAGAACAATTCGCACAGATATTATTAACCGGTGTGAATAAAAGCGAGCATAGTTTTAATTTGGCACTATCCGGCGGCTCCACGCCTAGAATGATATACAAATATTTGGCGGACAATTATAAATCCCAAATTGATTGGCATAAAATAAAATTCTTCTGGGGGGATGAAAGATTGGTTCCGCCAAATCACCACGATAGCAATTATAGATTAGCAAAAGAAAATCTTTTTTATAAAATAGATGCAGCGCCGGAGAACATATTCCGCATCCATTGCGAACTTGATCCGGAAGAAGAAGCAAACCGGTACGCTTCCATAATAGAAGAAAATGTTAAATCGGAAAACAATTACCCGCAATTTGATTTATTTATTTTAGGTTTAGGTGAAGACGGGCATACTGCTTCCATATTTCCGGATTCTCTAAACTTGTTTGAAGAAAAAAAATTTTGTGCTGTTACAGAACATCCCGCAACACATCAGAAAAGAATTACACTGACGGGAACCGTTATTAACAACGCGAAACAAGTAGTTTTTCTTGTAACTGGTGAAAGCAAAAGCAAAATTGTTGATATAATCATCAATAGAAAAAGTGGTTTTGAAAAATTGCCTGCGTCCTTAGTTAATCCAACTAATGGAGAATTGATCTGGATGCTGGATAATTATTCTGCCGGTTTAATCAAACAGTGAACCGACCGGCTGGCGGAGTTTCATTTACCATACGCTTTTTATAATTTGCATACAAAATAATAATTATCCGAGGCAGCAATGAAGTACTTCGTTCGTTTAATAATTTTAGTTCTCGCTCTAACATCTATAAGCGCACAACAAAAACGCGCAATGACAGTGGAAGATATGTGGAATATGAAACGCGTCGGTAGTTTCGATATTTCTCCCGATGGGAAAACTATTGCGTTCGCAACAACTTCTTATAACATGGCAACAAACAAATCCAATTCAGATATATGGCTAATTGATTCAGACGGAAAAAATATCCGTGCGTTCAAAGATTCCGAAGTGAGCGAAAGCTCTCCAAAATTTTCACCGGACGGGAAAAAGATCGCATATTCAAAGAAAGGTCAAATCTGGATCAGCAACATAGATGGCTCGGGTGATGAGCAATTGACAGATCTATATACGGGCGCATCCGGAATGGTTTGGTCTAATGACGGAACGAAAATTTTATTTGTATCGGATGTATATCCGGATTGTACAACACAAGACTGCAATAAACAAAAAGACGAAGCCGCAGAGAAAAGTTTAGTGAAAGCATCAATCATTACGGAATTGATGTACAGAAATTTCGATCACTGGCGCGGAGAAAAACGAAGTCACTTATTCTTATATGATCTTGCGAGCAAAGAATATGTTGATTTAACATTCGGCAGTACATTCGAAGTTCCTCCGGTTGACCTCGGGTCTGATAATGATTACTCATTCTCGCCTGATGGAAAAGAAGTTGCCTTCACAATGAACACCGATAAAGTCGTAGCAACTAGTACGAACAATGATATTTTTGTTATCAAACTTGACGAAGTAAAAAAGAACGCCCCAACACCTTATAAACTAATTTCAAAAAGCAAAGGAAGCGATTCTCAGCCTGTTTATTCACCGGATGGAAAATTTATAGCGTTCACATCAATGGCTCGTGCGGGATTTGAAGCCGATAAAAAATCAATTGTACTTTATAACCGCGCTACCGGCGCATTAAAAAATCTTACGGGAAAAATTGATCTGACTGCAGGACAAATTATTTGGTCGCCCGATTCAAAATATATTTATTTCGATGCTCCAAATGAAGTTTACAATTCGATCTACAAAATCAACACCGAAACCGGAAAGAACGAAGTTGTTGTTAAGGAAAACGGAAATTCAACTTTAGCAATTTCACCGGATGGACAGACATTGTTTTTCAAAAAACAGAAATCAACATTGCCCTACGAAATTTTCTCTGTCAATGCTAACGGAGGAACACCGAAGCAATTGACCTTTGTTAACAAAGAATTGCTTTCACAGCTTGAGATGAGTGATATAGAAACTTTTTGGAGTAATGGAGCTAAAGGCGCAAAGGTTCAGTCAATTCTTGTTAAGCCGCCATTTTTCGATCCGGCAAAAAAATATCCGTTCATATTTCTAATTCACGGCGGACCTCAAGGTCACTGGCTTGATGAATTTCATTTCAGATGGAATGTTCAAATGTTTGCCGCCAAAGGTTATGTTGTTGTTGCAACAAATCCAAGAGGCAGTCAAGGTTACGGACAAAAATTTTGCGATGAAATCTCGCGCGATTGGGGCGGTAAAGTTTATACCGATTTGATGAACGCGTGCGATTATGCAATCAAAAATTATAAATTCATTGATCCGAAAAATACTTTTGCAGCCGGTGCATCTTACGGCGGCTACATGATTAACTGGCTTGAAGGTCATACTTCAAGATTCAATGCGGTTGTTAGCCATGATGGCGTTTTCGATTTGGAAAGCATGACCGGATCAACAGAAGAATTGTGGTTTCCTTTATGGGAATACGGCGGCCCTTATTGGAAAGACAGAACCGACTATGAAAAATTTTCTCCGAACCGTTTTATAAAAAATTTCAAAACTCCAATGCTTATTGTCCACAGTGGTCATGATTATCGCGTGCCGGAAGGTCAAGCAATGGAATTATTCACTGCGCTGCAGCTTATGAATGTTGAAAGTAAATTTTTGTATTTCCCGGATGAGACACACTTTGTTCAAAAAGCTCAGAACGCGCGTTTATGGTGGAATACCGTCTTTGATTGGTTCGATCAACATAAAAAATAATTGGGGGTAAAAATGGATTATGACGATAAAGATTTTTGGGACTCTCCGGTTTTAACAGAAAAACAGTTCGATACCAAAGAAGAGGTTGAACGTGGTACTGAATATGTTGAAGAACGTCTCTGGAATAAAGTTGAACGCGAAGGAAAAAAAATCCGCTTTGCCAAAGATGTGAAGGCATTGTACCGGTATATGAAAGACAAACATATTCCTTGGTACCGTAAATCAATTGTAGTTGCGGCGCTGATATATTTTATTAGTCCAATTGATGCAATTCCGGATTTTACACCGTTCTTTGGATTTCTTGATGATCTCGGAGTCATTGTAGCGGCAATCAAATATTTAGGAAGTGAGATTGTTCCATATTATGATTAATTAATTGATAATTGCGAATTAAGAATTGAGAATTATTTTTTCATTATCAATTCTCAATTACTTTGAAAGGTTCTATGAATTATAAATCGCTTTATAAAAAAATATTTTACTTTGGAATGCTAATGGGTTTATTCGGCTGCGGTTCATCTAGCTACGCTCCTCTTGATGTTGTTGATAAAGTTGATGTAACCCGCTATATAGGTAAATGGTACGAGATTGCAATGCTGCCTAATAGTTTCCAAAAGGGATGCAATTGCACCACCGCTGAATATAGTATAATTGATGCCGAGACAATACGTGTAATTAACTCTTGCAGAAAAGACAGTACTACCGGCAAAGTTGATCAGGTAAACGGAAAAGCATTTGTTGTTGAAGGTTCGAACAATGCAAAACTACGTGTACAATTCTTTTGGCCTTTCCGCGGTGATTACTGGATTATTGATCTCGACAAAGAAAATTATCAGTACGCTGTAGTAGGCGCGCCAAGCAGAAAATATTTATGGATTCTATCCCGTACGCCTAAGATGGACGAACAACTCTTCAATTCACTTGTGGATAAATGTAAATCAAAAGGATTCGATTTAAGCAAACTGGTAAAGACAAATCAAGAGTGTAATCAATAGGATGAATCAATTTCTTAGTTAGAAAATTGATTCATCCCATCTGCAAATTTTCAAAAATTCTTTTACAATGTTGTCTCAATATTTCCAAACAGCATTTGGAGAATTTTTTATTCCTTAAAATTGAGAGAGTATATATCAAGTCTTCTGTCTTGCCAATTTAAAACACTGCCCGATTGTTTATGCTTTTTGAGAAGTTCTATATCAACATCATCAATAATCACCATTTCAACATTAGGAGTTGCCTCGGCTTGTATGGCATCCCGCGCAAACGGAATGTCTGATGGAGTAAAAATTGCCGATTGAGCATAATTAATATCAAGATTTTCTACAAACGGTAAATTGCCTACAGAGCCAGCGATGATAGTATAAACATGATTTTCAATGCACCGTGCTTGTGCGCAATAGCGAACCCGTAAATAAGCATAACGCTCATCGGTACAGAATGGAACAAAGATTAATTGAGTCCCTTTTTCAACAGCTATGCGGGAAAGCTCCGGAAATTCAATATCATAACAAATTAGAATAGAAATTTTACCTCTATCGGTATCAAAAACTTCTACTTTATTTCCCGGTTCAACACCCCACCATTTTTTTTCATTCGGAGTTATATGCAGTTTATATTGTTTATCTATCTTTCCGCTTCGATGAAATAAATATGAAATATTATAAAGATGATCATTCTCAATGGTAAAATGCGAGCCGCCTATAATGTTAATATTATACTTAATTGCCAGATTGGAAAAAGCATTGAGATATTCCGGTGTAAATTGAGAAAGTCTTCTTACAGCTAAGCCCGGACGTTCAGCAGGAAGGAATGATAAAAGCTGTGTTGTAAATATTTCTGGAAAAAGAATAAAATCGCATTTATAGTCCGATGCCACATCAATAAAGTAGTCGCATTGTTTTATGAACTCCTCAAAATTCTCGATGGGTCTCATCTGATATTGTACAGCACAAATTCTTACCGGGTGAGTAGGAATAAAAATACGGGAAGTATCCGGCTTAAAATCTAAATTCGTCCATTCCAAAAAAGTCGCGTATCCTTTTGAATCCTCATCCGACGTTAAATAACTTGGAATCAATCTTTTGAGAACAAATCCGTTTGATAATTGAGTGGTAAGCACAGGATCATATAAAGTTTTATCCATAACTTTTTCAACATATTCTCTGGCGCTTATTTTTTCTGCATGCTTGCCATAACCAGGAATTCTTCCGCCGATAATTATCCTCATTAAATTATTCTTTACGCATAATTCTTTTCTGGCTTCATAAAGACGGCGCGCTAGTTTTAATCCGCGGAATTCAGGGTCAACCATTATTTCAATTCCGTAAAGAGTATTTCCTTTGGAAGTGTGATTTCTTATATATCCGCTGTCAGCAATTTCTTTCCAGCTATGCCACTCTGAGTACAAAGTAAAATCAAGAATTAAACTGCTTGATGAAGCAACTAATTTTTTATTATAGATAATCCCAATTTGTCCATCCGGAAAAATTGAAATTTGACTTTCGAACTGCTCTTTAGTCCAAGTTGCCATTCCCGGAAAACACTTTTCCTGAAGTTTAATTACTTCCGGATAATCTGCTTGTTGTAGCAGACGGACTTTAATTCTATTTGGTGATATTATTCGATGTTCTTTCTCCATAGAATTCTCCTTTATTATTTCTATAAACGGGATATACCGATTTAACTTTTATAAGGTAGTGAAGTATGATCTATAATTCAATTTATCTTGCAATGAATTATATTTGTAATAAAAATAGGACGAAAAATGAATTTCACTGTAAGCAAAACCAATATAGTTTTTCAAGGAAAAGTTTTTGACGTAAAAGTTGATGAAATAGAATATAACGGAAGTGGAAATAAAAGTTTTAGGCAGGTAGCGCTGCATCCCGGTGGCGCGGTTGTTCTCCCATTGAAAAGTGACGGGAAAATTATTTTAGTGTCTCAATACCGCTATCCTCATAACGAAGTCCTTCTAGAACTTCCAGCAGGTAAACTCGAAAAAGGAGAAGACCCGTTAAATTGCGCAACAAGAGAATTGACAGAAGAGACGGGATATTCATCTAACAAAATCTCGAAGCTTGGAAAAATTTATACAACTCCGGGATTCTGTGATGAGATTCTTCACATTTATCTTGCGGAAGATTTAATTCCCGGCGATCATGCACGCGAAGAAGGCGAAGAAGGAATGGAAGTTGTTGAATTAACTCTTGAAGAAATAGATGATAAGATTAGAACTGGAAAAATTGTTGACGCAAAGACGATTTGCGGAATCTCCATGTACAAACTCGGTTCCGGATTCTAGAAAATAGATGGGATTATTGAGAATCCAGTTTCAAGAATCCAGCATCAAGAAATCATTCGTTTGTCAGCTCATCCAATTCAACTTTATGAAGATGAGTAATTTTCTTACCAAGAAATCTTTCTGCAACTTCACGAAATTTTGTAGGTACATCGCTCACA